>NZ_VOQX01000070.1:0-24148 GCF_016643525.1 Pantoea sp. Morm
TTATCGGGTCAACGACCAGGGCAGGCTGACGGTAGATGGTAAGCCGGTTGCCACCACCATCAGCGTGAAACCGCTGGATAAAGCCAGCTCGGACAGTGAGTTGTTTATCATAACGCTGGCGGAACCGGTGAAATCCTAGAGGCTGCCGTGCTGGCGCTGAACACCGGTGCCAGCACGAAAATGCTAATGGCTGAATGCCCCCCTTGCTTCATCGGGGGGGCATCGCGGACCCGGGTTTAATATGTAAAAGAATGAGTGAGCAATAATTCAACTGTACCAGGCTGGAGCAAGCCTGATTTTTCCCCACTCTTCAGGGTCATGACCGGGTATTAATGTCGCGTTATATCGTTCGGTTAGCTGACGCAGTTTTCGGACGGACTGAGCGACATCCGTGGCTGACGTCATCAGTCCAGGGAGCGCCCTCTCATGGTAATGATCTAAGGTGTAAGCCGCATCAATCGCCAGCATAAAATGTTTACCGCTGGGTAAGCTGATAAGAAAAGATTGATGCCCCGGTGAATGCCCTGGCGTGAAAACACACTTTATCGTGCCATCACCGTAAAGGTCATAGTTATCTTCAGGCAATCCGTTGAGAAAAAGCCAGTTGAGTTCAGGACGATCGTAATCGTGTCGGCAATAGGCGTCCGATGTAAACCAGTCAGGAGCTAAGGCATATTCAAACTCTCGCTTCTGAACCACATGAGTGGCATGGGGGAAGTGACCGATTGCGCCAGTGTGATCAGCGTGCAAATGGGACAACACCACATAGCGGATCTCCTCTGGAGCGATGCCAAGCCTTTTAAGCTGTTCCAGACAGCCCTGTTCTTCTGACATCACCGGTTTAAACTGCTCTATACCCTTTCCCCAATAGGCAGCAGGGTTTTTCAATCCTGCTACAGCCAGACCACCGTCAATCAGGGTAAAACCCTCCGGATGGGTCAGCAGAAACCAGGGAACCGGAATTTCATAACGTTCGCCTGCGCCCTGATTCATCCGAATATGCTGATATTTACATTGCTGCGTTCCTGACTGGAACATGAAAAGTTTGATATATGACATGGCTGTATTCCATTTGAAAATCAATTTTATAGATCAACATTTGCTGAATCCTTACCTGAACGATGAGTTTTCATCATCTCGTAGAAGAGCAGTAGATACCTGTATCGAATTACATTTATCGGCAAAACCAATATAATCGCTACATGGATCTCTTCTCTGCAATGCGCATATTCATCAGGGTGGTTGAGCGGGGCAGCATGTCGGCTGCAGCCCGCGATCTCGGCATTGGCCAGCCTGCCGTCAGTGAAAGAATTGAAAAACTGGAAGCACATCTTGGTACGCGTTTACTGAGGCGCAACACGCGGAATATGTCTCTGACACATAGCGGTAATGTGTTTTATGAGCGAAGTAAAACGGCGATTCAGGCGGCAGAGCACGCTCTTTCTGTGAATGAAGAAAATCAGGCTTTGCAAGGCAAAATCCGTATCGCGGCGCCTTATTCTGCCGGAGAAAGCTTGCTGATGCCTGCGTTGTTACAGCTTCAGAACGAACATCCGGAGCTGCAGATCGATGTCATTTTTAACGACCGTATCATCGATCCCGTCACTGAGGGGGTGGATATATCCCTGAGGCTGGGAGAGATATCAGAAGGATTTTTTGTCGCACGTCCACTTGGTAGCGTGCGCAGAGTGTTGCTGGCCTCTCCCTCTTTGCTGGCTAAAATCGGTTATCCACGCTCTCCGGATGCGCTGACTGATTATCCATTTGCTGCTGTTTCTGGCGTATTTGCCAGTAATCGCATTCCAATGCTCGCCTCTGAAGCCCAACTCGTTAATGTTCCCGTCAACGTTAAATTTCAGTCCACGCACTGGAGAAGTGTGCTCTCCTATTTATTAGCAGGGCATGCCATTGGTGTTTTGCAATTTCCGGTTTGCAGAAATGAAATTGCACAGGGTTCGCTCATCCCCATTTTAAGTCATTATTCGATCCCGCCTTTTAATGCCTGGTTGCTCCATCCACCGGCTGGCATGATGTCATATGAAACGCGAATTTGTGTTGGTCTGCTGGAGCGTTATCTAAAAAATTCTCTGTCTGAAATGATGGAATATGAATAACGTCTGCGCCTGGCACAAAGCAGATATGCTGGCAGGATAAGGTTCCGCTTTAAGCGGGAAGCAGTCATAACAACCTCACGCGTTGCACGGGTGAGTAAACCCACCCGGTCAGTGGCGTTAATGATCAAAGACCATCATCAAGGTTTTGGCCCTGCCAGATATTCAACTGCCCGGCGCAGGACCGATTCCGCCGGCGCGTTACTTAAGGTCCAGTGCGGCCATCACTGCTGCTACTTCTGCCACCTCTGCGACCGATAAGGGTAACAGGGGACGAGGCAGACAGTCGGCATCGGTCAGCCCCAGTATGCCTGCTGCCGCTGCGATCACGCGGATACTTCCGCCATGCTTACGGAACAGCTCCCATAAAGGTTGCAGGCGGTGAGTTAGGGCAGTAACGCGTTCAGCGTCGTTAATGGCTGCGGCCTGCGTAATTTGTTTGGCGGTTTCCGGGAAGATACCGCCGCAAACGGAATACCAGACTTCGCAACCGGCATTCAGGCCCAGCCCGGCACTGGCGTCACCACTAATACCCAGGGTCACGCCAGGACGAAGATGTTGTCGTAATGCAGCGACGCGTTCAGCTGCAGCGATGGGGGTATCCGGTACTCCCGGAATTTTAATTGAGCGAATCCCTTTCAGTGACGACAGCTGCCCGAGCAGTTCATCGGTAAAGCGGAAATGCGTGGTTCCGGGGTTGTCATAAACACAAACCGGTACTGAAGCATGGCGGGTAACCGTCTCAAAGAGGGCATACACCTCTTCATCACGCAGCGGCTGGTAACTCATCGCCGGCAGCAGCAGCGCAGCAGCGCCTGCGGACTGCGCATCTTCAGCCAGATGCAGTACGGCATCGGTACCGATAGCACCCACGCAAACCATCACGGGAATCTCCCCGGCAACCTGACAGGCCAGCGTTGCGCTGCGTTTGCGCTGTTCCCTGCTCAGGTAAGCATAGCTGCCGGTTGAACCCAGAACACCCAACGAATCGACACGGGCTGCCGTCAGGCGAGCCAGGATCTTCGTGAATCCCTGTTCATCGACACCACGCGCGGTGACAGGCGTTAACGGGAAAGCAGACAAGCCGGTGAACATGCAGAGTCTCCAGAACTGAGTTAAAGGCGTTACTCGCCGATGAGGGTGACGTTACACTGCCGTCCGGGCATCATTTCTTCAAGGCCGTCGGTCAGCATCTTTCCTGCTTCATGCAGCTGCTCAGGCGGCATCTGCGGCAGACTTTCCAGAATAAACCACATGTGTTGCGCTTCAACGCTTAAGCGAGTCCTGATTCCCTGCCGCCAGTTCCAGCGACGGCAGGTTACGCCGGCATCATCACACCAGACGACTTCGCCAGGCGCAGGATATTCCACCGCCATAACCCCTTCTTTCATGGTATCAAAGGGTTCCGTGCCTGTTGCCACCGTCAGGCGAGGTGCGCCCTGGTACGCAGCAATATTTTCTCCCCCTACGGGCACGGCATAACGCAGACTGACAGCGTTATACAGATCAACGATCGGATCGAGCGCGGGCAGGGTGCCATCGCGAAGCACGCGTTTGCGTAGCGCATCAGCAGAACAGGGCGTGCGTTTGGGTTTGGCACCAAATTTCTGAAACACATCGGCCCATGCAGCCAGATGAGATTCAGCCCAGGCGGGGGAATCTGACAGCACCGCCTCACAGGCCGCCTTCAGTGCCGTTACCCCGACGTGCGGATTCACGACAGGCGCTGCCTGCACGTTGATGCTGAGCGCCCGAAAACCGGGGGCGATTTGATAGACTTCAGGGGAAATTGACGCAGATACGATTAACACGCGATAATCCTGTAATGACCATTTTATTTCATAATAGCGACCAATGACCAAAAAAGTCAATTTAGTGACCTTTGCCGGCGCAGATGTCAACACGGTTAATGAAGCCGTATCCCTGCGGATTAAGCAGTTTCGTAAACAAAGAAAAATTTCTCTCGATGAGTTATCCCGCAAAGCCAGTGTCAGTAAGGGGATGCTGGTAGAAATAGAAGGGTGTAAGGCTAACCCCAGCATTGCGCTGCTATGTCGGCTTGCTGCTGCCATGGGCGTGTCCGTGGCGGATTTTGTTGATGTCAGCGCCAGGCCTGATGTGCACATCATCGCTGATACGGACATCCCCGAACTCTGGACAGGAGACAAAGGGGGAAGCGCCAGGCTGCTGGCCGGCTCAGGTGGACCCGATATGCTTGAGCTGTGGCTGTGGGAAATGCGGCCAGGCGAAAAGTTTGAATCACCCGGGCATAGCTCAGGCACGCTGGAGCTACTGCACGTAAAATCCGGAACCCTCACGCTTGGCGTGAAAGAGAGCGTATTTCAGGTAACGGCGGGATCCTCCGTTACAGCCAAAACCGATGTTCCACATTTCTACGCAAACCAGGGAGAAAACACGCTGAACTTTATCATGACGGTGAATGAAAAAGCGTCATAAGCGTTTTTCAATGGACGGCCAAAGAAGCCCTGATTTGTGCGCCAATAATCATCCTTATTTTCGCTATACATGTCCGTTTCGGCCACCAGGCGGACTGCGTATTCGCCATGAGCGAGGAGCGGATATTAGCGACAAAGAGCCGGGGAATATCACACAGCGGCCAGGTCGATATCGCACATGGCTTGATCTAATAGCCGCTGGCGCCTTATTAAGGTATATAAAATATCCGGATCGCTACCCGAATGGGTCGATGAGGATATCTGACTACACCGTTGGAATAGTACCGCCATCGATGACAAATTCAGTACCGGTGATCGCGGCAGCATAAGATGATGCGAGGAAGACAATGAGATTAGCTACCTCAATGGGTTGGGAAGGGCGTCCCAGCGGAATACCGCCAAGTGCCTTCATGATGATCTGCTTACCGCCTTCGTAATCTGTTCCTGCCTGCTGCGCCAGCCGTTCCGCCATGGCCACTGAAGCTTCGGTTTCGATCCAGCCGGGTGCCACGCGAACCACCCGAACCCCCTGCGACGCAACCTCTTTCGACAGGCTTTTACTGTAGGCTGACAGCGCCGCTTTCGCTGCTGCATAACCCGTGGTTGATTCTGGTAAGGGCAGTTCTCGCTGGATAGAAGTGACATGGATGATCACTCCGCCCCCCTGCTGCAGCATGCCAGGCAACAACGCACGATCTAAACGTACCGCGGGCAACAGATTAAGATTGAGCTCCTGTTGCCACTCCTCTTCACCCAATGCTGCAAAGCCACCACCGGGTGCGGTAGAACCGCCGGCCACATGAACAATGATGTCGACGCCTCCCAGATGTGTCTGAACGGCTTCCGCGACTGAGGTACACCCTGTAACCGTGGTCAGGTCTGCCGTTACGAAGGCGTCTGCCCTACATTCTGCGGATGCGTGGCGTGCGGTTGTTAATACTGTTGCACCCAGCTGTTTGAATAGCCCAACTACCGCTTTACCCACACCTTTGGTACCCGCAGTGACCAATATGCGTTTACCGTGGAAATCGAGATCACATGGCATTGGAGAATCTCCGGTCTGTTGATGTGGCAGTACCATAATCAGTAATGCTGACAATATCGCCACCCTTGCTGAGCGCGAAGTCGTCATAAATAGCAAGCCGTAATGTGAATGGCATAGACCTGTACTCCCTTTGTTTACAGTACGGTCATATTCCACATAGACTGTTAAATTGACAAGTACGCACAAAAAAGTGAGTTACTGAATGATGAGTAAGTTATACAGTCCGGAATCAGCCGCAAGCGGAGTGGAGCAGGTTATTCAACTGCTGGAAGGGCGCTGGAAATTAATCATCCTTTTTCATCTGTTCGACGGCAAAGTACAGCGCTATTCAGATTTTGAAAAATTAATTCCCGGTATTTCGCAGAAGATGCTGGCGCAACAACTGAGACAGCTGGAAGCCGACGGTATAGTGTCGCGGATGGTGTATCCTCAGGTGCCACCAAAAGTGGAATATCGACTCACTGAATGGGGACAGGCACTTTGTCCTGCTCTTGATGCCATGCTGAAATGGGCGGAAAAACGCCCGACTTAACCGGCCAGGACGCTGATTCTGATCAAATTTAACCTGTTCAGGCTGGTGTTTAAGGTATAAAGCGTGCTTTTATTCGTAGTGACTGAGAATCTCATAAAATTAAATTTAACGTCCCTGTTATGAACCCGGGATTGCCCCGCGATAAAATAGTAAGAAAACGTGGTTTATAAACGGTAAGTTCAGGAGGTTTCTTTGCAGGCAGATACGACACGACTTCATCTACGAACGGTAATTGAATCTGACGCTGATGATCTTTTCAGAATTTATGGCGACCCTGCTACAAATACCTTCAATCCCGCAGGTCCGTATCCCGATATTGATTATGCACGTCAGGTGTTGGCTCGCTGGCTTCAGCACTGGGAAACGTACGGTTTCGGTAATTGGGCTATCGCGCTGACGGACAATCCGGGGAGAGTCATTGGTTTTGGCGGACTCAGCATCAGGAGCTATGCCGATTTATCAATCAATAACCTTGGATATCGCTTCTCTACAGAGGCATGGGGAAAAGGGCTGGCGACAGAGTTTGCTAAGTATACGGTCGACTATGGTTTTGGTGAAATAAAGTTGGCTGAAATATCTGCTGTAGTACGGGCAAATCATCTGGCCTCGCAAAAAGTTCTGACCAGGGCAGGATTGCAGTACTTACGAGAAATTCATGATGTGAAAAGTGCGCCCCCAAGCTTGCTTTTCACCTTGACTCAGGACAAGTGGAATAACAAATAAATATGCGGGGCACACTGTCTCCCGCCGGATACCATCAATTTCCGCTGTGCTCTAAAATTAATGCTGCGAATCCGGCAACGCTCCACCTTAAAGTGCAGCGATTATCGCGGCTTCCATTTTTTCCGGGGGCGTGATCGGTGCAAAGCGTTTCAGCGGCTGGCCGTCGCGTCCGATGAGAAACTTGGTGAAATTCCACTTAATCCGTCCGCCCAGCACGCCGGGTAGTTCCGCTTTCAGATAGCGAAATATCGGGTGCGCTGCGCTGCCGTTAACCTCGACTTTGCCGAACATCGGGAAGCTTACCCCGTAATTAACATGACAGGTTTGTGAGATGTCATCAGCGTTTCCCGGTTCCTGCTTACCGAATTGATTGCAGGGATAGCCAAGCACCACCAGACCCTGTGCGGCATATTTCTGATAGAGCGCTTCAAGGCCGGCGTACTGGGGCGTGAAGCCGCAATGACTGGCGGTATTCACCACCAGAACCACCTTGCCAGCGTAGTCGGCCATAGAGATAGGTTGACCGGTCAGGCTGGTGGCCGAAAACTGATAAAAAGGGGGCATGTCAGTGTCCTCAAAACAGCACAGGTTCGATGTTGATGTTGCCACGCGGGCCCAATAGCGGGCTTCCTAGCCTGGCGCGCACAGCATAACTTTCTGCGCGCCGTTGTCACAATAACACTGACATCTAACCTTGCAGACAGAGCCTGATCGCCGGCACAAAACTCTGTCTGCCAGTCTCACTCAGACGCCTCTGCCAGCAACGCCGCCTGCACAGCAGGGCGCGCATTGATCCGTGCCATATACGCCAGTAGCGCAGGCCAGCGATTCAGCGTCAGTTTGGACTGGTATGTTCGCCATCCGGCCAGTCTTCTGTTGCCGCGCAGTCACTGCTGACGACGCTGCGTAAAGAAAGATAAGCGGCGGTCCGGAGGTCACTTCATCTGCTGGCTAACCGTCAGTTTCATAATGAAGGACCTCGCCGCAATCTGTCAGCCGCATGAAAACCGGGAGGTTAATAAAATCCGTGGCATCCGTGTGTTATGCCATCACGGCGCAATGACCGCCGACATCTGCTTCAAGACTTCGTCACGTGCTCTCAGGCCAGCATTCGGCGTTAACACCTGTTCATCCTGAATCAGTTTGGCAAAAACAATTTTTTTCCTGCCTTTGGTCGCCCAGCCGACATACCAGCCATAGGCATGGTGCGGATCGTATTGATTATTTTTCCCCGGTGAGCCGGTTCCTGTTTTGCCGTGCACCGTCCAGCCCTTAACGCTGACGTCGTAGCGGGTAATATTATCTGTCATGTCATAGGCATGCTTGTTTACGTGCAGCTCACGGTTAACGACTTTCCTTAAAAAGCCAATCTGCTGAACCGGTGAGATCTGCAGGGATGACATAACCCACACCCCATTCTGACCGGGGGCGCTGACGTCAACGGCGGAAACATCTTCGTTTCCGTAAGCAAACGCCTTTACATAGTCTTCAAAGCGATGTTGCCCGATTTTTTTAACAACCTGCTGCGAATACCAGAAGACCGAATATTTTAGCCATGCCGTGGGATCGATTTTATTCATCCAGTTTTTACCGCCCCAGTCCGGGTATCCTTGTTGGTAATCCCAGGCGGGTTCCTTTTCATTTTTCAGCACGCCGGCATCAAATCCCATCAGGCTGATGGCTATTTTAAAGGTGGATGCGGGTGTGACTTCTCCACTGCAGTCGTTGCCACTCTCCAGCAGGACTTTGCCTGATTCAGCGTCAACAATCAGGGTGCACAGGTTTTTGGCAAATGCCTGCTGTGAAAATAATATCGCAGCAACAGAGGCCATTACGGCCAGACGGGTTTTCATTGATGATTGAATCCAAAGTTAAATGCTAACGTAATTTACACCCTGAGAAAGGGTACTGAACGCGGTCAGGCTGTGCATAAAGAGACTGGTCACGCCACATCCCTTTATCATCTGCAAATTATCGCGTCCGGTGGGCTTATTAATAACCCTGAGCGGGGGTAAATAAAACCGATTTAATCTGCGCCTGTTTTTTAGGAAAACTAAACGATGCGAAACCGTATTTCCGGATGACAAACGGCGCGAAAAAGACGCTATTGCGATCTGCACACCTGCGGCATTTTTCGTCTCGACGGCGATATAAGCGGTAATTAATGGGATGTACCTGCGCCTACATAACCGGTAAGCACATCCGATGGTCAGGAATATTAATGCATGACAAGCTTATCCTCAGTTCACGGCAATCCTCTGCCAGGCATAATGAGAATGTATTTTCAGGAGTGGTTATGCAGCCGGTTAAACGTTGGCAACGCGATATCTGTCATTTAAATACCCGGGCGTTAACCTGGGTGGCGGCGGGCGCATTTTGCGCGGGCTGCTGGTTATTGATCAGCGTGCTGGTGCTAACCCTGTAAGGCGTAGCCAGTGCGAAGAGAATTAGCGCCAGCCGGAAGGGAGTCCGCACCAGGGCGTCAGGGATGAAATTTTTGTAGTGGTTGGGGGCGCGTTGCCCCCTTTTTTTTGCCTGCAGACAGGGGTAATGCAATGCGCAGCCCGTGTGATTACGGCCCGAGACGCAGCGTTTCGGCGCGTTTTGCTGTCTCGTAAACGTATTGCAGCATCGGTTCTAAATCGGCATCCGGTCCGGCGCTGATAATTTTGCCGCGCAGCCATTCAATTTCACTGGTGATATCAGGATGAAAGATGGTGTTGTTTTGCGCGTTGCGTAACCACTTCAGCAAAAAGTTATTTTTCCCGCGTACGCCGCCGGACTTTTTGCTGTTCACATAGAGTTTTAACGCAACCAGAATGCAGTAATAGAAATGGACGCGCTGACTATAATTCTGCAACATCTCTTGGCTCTTCATCTGCCGTTTTTCACGCCCGCCAGTGTGCATTGATGTGAAAAGCAGGTCAAACACAATTGGCCGCGCGCCTGTCACAATTGCGAGCGCAACCAACATTTTAAGAATTTCTTTAGCAGCTGATAAATTGCGCCCGTCAGCAGCTGGATGCTTTACCGGGCAGAATAGCCTGTGATTATTTGTTAATAATCACAAAAAAGCACAGCCGTATCTGATAATTAGATAGATCCGATTCTCTAAATGAATTTCCCCTCCGCATCGCCATCTGCAACTCTGTTCTCCGCGCTGGCCACCCTTGCGTTTTACCGGCCGGTGAAATTTTTATTTGCATCAACATGGCTGTCATAAACAGGAGGTGAATTATGACAAAACCTGCTCTGGCGTTCGCTGCGGCCTTACTGGCGCTCAATGCCACCGCATCCGTTGCGGCTCAGCCGCATCACGTTTATACCAATAAAGATTTCTATAAAAATGGCGTCTTCCAGAAAGAGGTGGCGAAAGATGCAATAGCGCAACTGCTCGCTTCTTACGGTCATACGCTGACGCCGGCCATGCGCCAGCAGCTGTGGGTCAATGATTTCGGGCTGGGCGATTATCAGCATGTTGGCCTGGCCAGCATCACCTGGGTCAATAATCTGGATTACGGTTATTACGCTATGACCATGTATCTGCTGCCGAACCAGATGATTCCGGAGCATCGACACATGCCGATTAGCGCGCCGCCGGCACGTCCGGCAAAACATGAATCATGGCGCGTTCTCGATGGCTGGGTATATAACTTCTCAGCAATTGGCGCCGCATCAGCGGATATTCCGCCGACGCCGAAAAGTTTTGGTCCGGTGCAAAGCCACAATGTCGTCATTCAGCATCAGGGCGAAACGCTGTCGCTGAAAAAACTGGAAAGCTATCATTTCCTGATGGCCAACAGCAAAGGGGCGATTGTGGATGAATATGGCAACTGGCAGGATCGCCGCGGCTGGTTCAGCTCCAATCCTAAAGTCGCCCCTACGCCGTAAACCGTGCCCCATAATAAATAGTTGATGTGATTCCCCTGTAGCCACCGGAGGCATTCGCGCCTCCTTTTTAATTAATGGCCTTTACCGGGATGCCGCTCAGCCGCGGCGATTTACCCGGTGCAGACGAATATCACGCTGTTTCATCTCCTCAACGGCAGCACAGGGGCAATCGTCATCGGTGATCACGCCGTCCAGCTGCTGCAGCTTACACACGGAATACACGCTGTAACGACCATATTTGCTGCTGTCAGCCACCAGATAACGCTGCGCTGAGGCGGCCAGCACCGCCTGATTCACCAGCAAGGTGTCTTCGTCGGGTGTCGAGAGGCCGTGCGTGACATCCCACGCGCTGGCGCTGAGGAAGGCAAGATCAATATTGAACGAGGCAAGGGCGGTCGCCGCCATGGCACCCACGCTGGCAATATGCCGTTTATCGACTTTGCCACCCGTATGAAATAGCGTGATGTGGCTGTGACGCATCAGCCAGGCGGCAATCGTAAAGTCGTTAGTCAGCACGGTGAGACTTGCCTGATCGCCTAACGCACGCGCAATTTCATAGCTGGTGGTACCGGCATCGAGGTAGACCACCTGGCCATCCTGTACCAGTGACGCAGCATAACGGCCAAGGCTTTGTTTGGCGTGCGCGTTCAGCTGAGCCTTCTCCACATACGGCAATGCCTGATGGACCACGGCAGGCAGCCTGGCGCCGCCGTGTATGCCGACCACCAGGCCGGCGTCCTGCAGGAATTTAATATCGCGGCGGATGGTCATCGCCGACACCGCCATCAGCGTGGCCAGTTCGTGAATGGTGGCCGATCGTTTCGCAAACAGGTAGCGATAAATAGCGTCTTTTCGGTCTTCGGGCAGCATCATGAGCTCAGGGTAAAAAGTGACGTTTTGCCCGCCATGCCACGTGCGCATAGCGTCCGGTACGGTAGCTTCGCTATGATAGCTCATCTGAAGTTGAATCAGATTCAACGAGGCAATGAGTCAGGAGACACGAAAATGCCCGCCCTGCAACGTAATGAACTGGCCGATCTGAATGTTTTTCTGCTGATTTGCCGGCGCAAGAGTTTCCGCCTCGCCGCGCTGGAACTCGGGGTCACCACGTCGGCCATCAGCCACACGTTGCGCAGTCTTGAAGCGCGTCTTGGCGTGCGCCTGCTCAACCGCACCAGCCGGGCGGTGGTGCCGACGGACGCCGGTGCCGCTTTTTTGCGCCATCTGGAAACCGGCTTTGCGCAGATTGAGCTGGCGCTGAACGATCTGCACCTGTATCGCGAATCACCCAGCGGCCGCCTGCGGCTGAACATCCCGCGTGATGCCGGGCAGCTGCTGTTTCGGCCGATCCTGGCGCGCTTTATGGCGACCTATCCGGAGCTCAGCCTGGAAATTACGGTGGATAACAATCTGGTGGATATCATCGGCAGCGGCTATGACGCCGGGATTCGCTACGGCGCCAGCGTACCGAAAGACATGATCGCCATGCCGCTGACGCCCAAACTGCGCTGGATCGTGGTGGCGTCACCCGATTACCTGCGCGACGCGCCGCCGCTGCAGCATCCGGACGATCTGCGCAACCATCGCTGTATTCGCATGCGTCTTGGCAATGGCACGCTGTATAAGTGGCCGCTGGCGCAGGGCAAGGTGGCGTATGAGGTCGATGTGCCGGGCACGCTGACGCTCAATGAGAGCGACATGATTATTGATGCGGTCGCCGGCGGTTACGGTCTCGGCTACTGCCCGGAGCGCTACGTACAGGCGCAGCTGGCGAGCGGGCAGCTGGTGCGCGTGCTGACGGACTGGTGCAGCGAAGACGAACCGCTGGTGATGTATTACCCCGACCGTCGCCAGCTGCACCCGGGTTTACGCCGGCTGATTGAGATGATCCGCGCCGAAACGATGCGCTAACGCTGGATGCGTGCGGCGTAAATAATAAACGTCACCACGCCAAAAATTTCCAGCTCCTCCTCTTCACGCAGCCGGATGGGCTGATAGCGCGGATTCATCGGCATCAGCTGTACGCAGGGATGCGTCTGCAGCCGCTTGACGGTGAACTCGCCGTTGATGGCGGCGATCACGATGTCGTCGTGCCGGGCATTGAGTGAGCTGTCGACCACCAGCAGGTCGCCTTCGCGGATATTGGCATCGCGCATCGAGTCGCCTTCGACGCGCACAAAATAGGTGGCGCTCGGGCGGGTCACCAGCAGCTCATTGAGATCAATCTGGCGCTCAATGTAGTCCTGAGCGGGTGAGGGGAAACCGCCGTGCACCGCGTCAAGGAATAGCGGGCGGGAGCGCGAAGGCGGTGAAAGCTGTGGCAAAAAGAAACGCGTCATAGCGAATATTCCATAGATACTGTTTTTATATACAGTATCAGGCGGTTTTTGCTATGATCAAGTCTGCCCGCGGTAAAAAAAGCGAAGCGTATGAAAAACAGCAGAATTCAGTTTTTTGCCGCGCAAACCGCTGAAAAGTGCACTCTTCGCTAAGAACTCTGTGCGCCCGTCTGGCGAAACTTCAATTGTTGTCTACACTTAATGTTGCCGATGTTCGTAGTGCGGTTGCAGTGTTGATGAAAATTTCGTTTAGTTCTGGAGCGTTACCCTTTCGATTCCCGTGTTTACGGAAAAACCTCCTCACTTCCTGCCTGCCTGCGAACAGACTGCCCGTTTACGTTCAGATACAGGAGGAGACGTGACCCCTGCGGTTAATGAGAACAGCATCCTGCCGTCGCTAAGTGGCGGACTTTACGCCTTCTTTTTTGATGTTGACGGCACGCTGGCCGCGCTTCAGTCGCAGCCCGAGTCGGTTTCCATCCCCGCATCGGTGCGCCAGCATCTGCAACAAATTTCTAATTTAAGTCACGGCGCGCTGGCGCTGGTTTCCGGCCGTCCGATCAGCCAGCTGGATGAGCTGGTCGCGCCGCTGGAAGCCCCGGCGGCGGGCGTGCACGGCGCTGAGCGCCGCGATGCCAGCGGACATCTGCATCGTCAGTCGCTGCCCGATGAGGTGGCGCAAACGCTGCAGGTTGAACTGCAGCAGACCCTTGACCAGTGGCCCGGTACGCTGCTGGAAGTGAAAGGCATGGCCTTTGCGCTGCACTACCGCAACGCGCCAGAGTATGAAAACGCCATCATGCAGCTGGCCGAAGAGGCGGTAACCCGCTTTCCGGCGCTGGCGCTGCAGCCAGGTAAATGTGTGGTGGAACTGAAACCGCAGGGCATCGATAAAGGTGCTGCGGTACGCGAATTTATGCAGGAAGCGCCATTTACCGGTCGCATTCCGGTATTTGTGGGCGACGATCTGACCGATGAGAAAGGCTTTCTTGCAGTCAATGCCATGCACGGCATCTCGGTCAAGGTCGGTGAAGGTCCAAGCCAGGCGCGCTATCGTCTGCCCGATGTGGCAGCGGTCTGGCACTGGCTGGAACAACTATTATTACAACTAGAACATGACAACGTCGGTAAGGAGTTTAGGTTATGAGTCGTTTAGTCGTCGTATCTAACCGTATCGCTATTCCTGATGGAAGCAAAACCAACGCAGGCGGTCTCGCCGTCGGCATTCTGGATGCGCTGCAGACCACCGGAGGATTGTGGTTTGGCTGGAACGGAGAGATCAGTGAGTTTTCCGGTGAAGAAGATGAGGAACTTACCCAGATCGAACAAGACGGCATTACCTATGCCTCATTCCCCCTCAATCAAAACGATTACGATCAGTACTACTGCCAGTTTTCGAATACGGTGATCTGGCCCGCGTTCCACTATCGCCTCGATCTGGTGCAGTACCAGCGTGAAGCCTGGGAAGGCTACTGCCGCGTGAATACCCTGCTGGCGCAGCGGCTGAAACCGCTGATCAAGCCGGACGATATCCTGTGGATCCACGATTACCACCTGCTGCCGTTTGCCGCTGAACTGCGTAAACAGGGCATCAATAACCGAATCGGATTCTTTCTGCATATCCCGTTCCCGACGCCGGAAATTTTCAATGCGCTGCCGCCGCATCAGGAACTGCTGGAAATGCTGTGTGAATACGATCTGCTGGGTTTCCAGACAGAATCCGATCGCGTGGCGTTTCTCGACAGCCTGAGCCAGCTGACGCAGCTGCAGAATAAAGGCGAGAAGAAGCATCGCGCCTTTGGCAATACCTTTATGACCGAGGTTTACCCTATCGGTATCGAGCCGGACAGCATTAAAGAGATGGCGGAAGGGCCGCTGCCACCGAAGATGGCCGCGATGAAGCGTGAGCTGGGCGATTTGCAGAATATTATCGCCTGTGAGCGTCTCGACTATTCCAAAGGCTTGCCGGAGCGTTTCCTTGCCTATGAAGCGCTGCTGGAAAACTTCCCGCAGCACCGCGGCAAAATCCGCTACTCACAGATTGCGCCGACCTCGCGCGGCGACGTGCAGGCCTATCAGGATATTCGTCACCAGCTGGAGACGGAAGCGGGGCGCATTAACGGTAAATACGGCACGCTGGGCTGGACGCCGCTCTATTATCTCAACCAGCATTTTGACCGCCGTCTGCTGATGAAGATTTTCCGCCTGACCGACGTGGGGCTGGTTACGCCGCTGCGTGACGGCATGAACCTGGTGGCGAAAGAGTATGTCGCGGCGCAGGATCCGGACGATCCGGGCGTGCTGGTGCTGTCGCGCTTTGCCGGAGCGGCCAACGAGCTGACTTCTGCGCTGATCGTTAACCCGTACGATCGTGATGATGTGGCGGCGGCGCTGGACCGCGCGCTGACCATGCCGCGCACCGAGCGTATCTCGCGCTATAACGACATGATGGCCGTACTGCGTAAGCAGGACATTTCGCACTGGCGGGAAAGCTTCCTGAAAGATCTGAACACGCTGCCGGCACGCAGCGCCAGCCACGGTAGCGATAACAAGGTCGCGACGTTTCAGAAGCTGGCGTAATTAGCCCCGCAAGGCGCGATTTTCCCCTCAGGCAATGCCTCTCCCGTACGCGGGAGAGGTATCCGTCAGACGACGCAGGCAGGACCGTGCTGCGTAGCGTTTTCACGCGATACTCTTACCGGATGAAATCGATTTCATTTTGTTAAGCGCTAACCCGCTGACCCGGCACCAAAAAACGCACGAATTGGTTAAAATTAAGCCAGTTAAGCACTGAAACGCTGAATTTTTTCTTCCAACCCTAAAGATTTGGCTGGCCAGGCCGATAGTTCTAATACATCAGTGTGTTAGTTAGTCAATTCATTCATATCGCTAATGTAACGTGCTGTTACATCCCTTGTGACTCGCTAAACCCTCCCTACAAACTCTTTACACACCACAAGCGCGCTGCATCCACTCTTCACGCTTCGCTAGCACAGCGCCATTAGTCCTGCGTGGCAATATTCCCTGTAAGTGATTAATTTAAAAGCGAATAATTACAGCCATTTTTGGTGTTTTATGCTGCCTTTTTGGTTTATTTTGGGGTCTTATCTTTGCCTAAAGCCAACGTAGCAGATAAAAGATCGTCCCATGGCGGCGATCTGCGACACACTTCAAAATTCAGACTTTTCCTGTGAAATATTAGCGAAACGTTTCAAAATCGCTCAAAAAAGGAACAACAGAAAAGCATTACTGAAGCTTCACTTGAAAAATTTGCCTTAAAAGTGTGACGCAGATCACACTTTATCTAAAATTTCATACCAATCACGTTGTATGTCGAAATCAGACGATATAGATTTGCCTTGTTTTCGGATTAGTCTTAAAAAACTGTAAGCAGACGTCACGGAAGATGGTTACAACTCAAGAAAAGATTGGCCTGGAGTTTTGACTACTACTGATCAATATCCCGGTGGGAAGTGAAACAGTTCAGTACGCGTTGGCTTATGCCTGATTATTTTTTGCCATCTTTAGATTTACCAACCAGCAACCCGAACCATAGAACACTTAATTCTGTGGCCGTATATATGTCGCGTCTATCAGGATGGAAAAAAATGGGTACATCAGAATTACTAAAACACATATATGACATCAATCTGTCATATTTATTGCTTGCACAGCGTTTGATAAACCAGGAAAAAGCTTCAGCAATGTTTCGTTTAGGTATCGATGAGCCAATGGCGGATGCATTGCAGCAATTGACTTTACCTGAGATGGTAAAATTAGCGGAAACCAATCAACTGGTTTGCCAGTTCCGCTTTACCGATCACAATCTTATTAACCGTTTAACGCAGGAATCACGTGTGGATGATTTGCAGCAAATCCACACCGGTATTTTATTATCCAGCCGTTTATTGCGCAGCGCATCGAAAGATGATGTCTCTGCTAAAAAGAGGGCGGTGTAATGACCGAAAAAAGTATCGTTCAGGAAGCGCGTGATATTCAGCTGGCAATGGAGCTGATTACATTGGGCGCACGACTGCAGATGCTGGAAAGTGAAACCCAGCTGAGCCGCGGTCGCCTGATTAAACTGTACAAAGAGCTGCGTGGTGCCCCACCACCGAAAGGCATGCTGCCATTCTCTACCGACTGGTTCATGACCTGGGAACAAAATATTCATGCGTCGATGTTCTGCAACGCCTGGCAGTTTCTGCTGAAAACCCGGCTGAGCAGTGGCGTAGAGGCGGTTATCAAAGCGTATCGCCTGTATCTTGAGCAGTGTCCGCAATCGGACGAGGGCCCGCTGTTGGCGCTGACCCGCGCCTGGACCCTGGTGCGATTTGTTGAAAGTGGCATGCTGGAATTGTCTGACTGTAAATGCTGTGGCGGAAGCTTCATCAACCACGCGCATCAGCCGCCGGGCAGCTTTGTTTGCAGCCTGTGCCAGCCGCCATCACGTGCCGTAAAAAGACGTAAACTTTCTGCAGATTCTGCCGATACCTTTCCACAACTGCTGGATGAACAGGTTAAACGCGCCGTTTAAGTTTGTTCGCATCGTGGAAAGCATCCAGCAGCGGTTAATACCGCTGCTTTTTTTTTGCCCACACCCTGTGAATAACACCTGCGGCTCTCTGGCTTAACTTCCACCAACACGTTACGGACGTAAGGATGTTTTTGTGCTGATTATTGTGGGTTATATCGTAGTCCTCGGTTCCGTGCTGGGCGGTTACATGATGGTAGGCGGCCATCTGGGCGCGCTTTACCAGCCGTCGGAGTTGCTGATTATTGGCGGCGCCGGCATTGGTGCGTTTCTGGTGGGCAACAACGGCAAATCGATTAAAAAGACGCTAAAAGCGCTGCCTTTGTTAATGCGCGGCTCAAAATATAACAAAGCCGTATACATGGATTTAATGGCGCTGCTGTATCGCCTGATGGCGAAATCACGTCAGCAGGGCATGCTGTCGCTGGAACGCGATATTGAAGATCCCAGCCAGAGCGAAATTTTCGCTAACTATCCGCGTATTTTGTCCGATAAACCTTTAGTGGATTTTATTACCGACTATTTACGGCTGATGGTGAGCGGAAATATGAATGCTTTCGAGATCGAAGCCCTGATGGATGAAGAGATCGAAACCTATGAACACGAGTGCGAAGTACCAGCACAAAGCTTAGCGGCAGTCGGTGATGGCCTGCCGGCGTTTGGTATCGTTGCCGCGGTAATGGGCGTGGTGCACGCGCTGGCCTCCGCGGACCGCCCGGCGGCAGAACTGGGCGCACTGATTGCGCACGCCATGGTGGGAACCTTCCTCGGTATTCTGCTGGCTTACGGCTTCATTTCGCCGCTGGCATCCGTGCTGCGCCAGAAGTGCGCGGAAACCACCAAGATGATGCAGTGCGTCAAAGTCACGCTGCTCTCCAGCCTGAACGGTTATGCGCCGCAGATCGCCGTCGAGTTTGGTCGTAAAACCCTGTATTCCACCGAGCGTCCGTCCTTTACCGAGCTGGAAGAGCACGTGCGTAACGCGAAAAACCCGGCTAAGCAGACTTCGGATACGCCTTCATGAAGCACGGTAATCGCCCGATTGTGCTGGTCAAACGGCGCAAACATAAAAAGCATGAAGGCAGCCATGGCTCATGGAAGATTGCCTATGCCGACTTTATGACGGCGATGATGGCGTTCTTCATGGTGATGTGGCTGATCTCGATCGCCAATCCGCAGGAGCTGGTGCAGATTGCCGAATATTTTAAAACACCGCTCAAGGTCGCCCTGACCGGCGGTCAGCGTAGCAGCGACAGCGAAAGTCCGATTCCCGGCGGCGGCGATGATCCGACGCAGAAGAAAGGCGAAGTGCAAAAACAGGTCGATATGGATGCGCAAAAACGCCAGCTGGATGACATTCGCCTGAACCGGCTGCGTGAAAAACTCGACCAGCTGATTGAGGCCGATCCGCGCCTGAAAGCGCTGCGTCCGCATCTGATCATCAACATGGTGGAAGAGGGGCTGCGCATTCAGATTATCGATAGCCAGAACCGCCCGATGTTTAAAACCGGCAGCGCGGAAGTGGAGCCGTACATGCGCGATATCCTGCGCGCCATTGCGCCGCTGCTGAATGATATTCCTAACAAAATCAGTTTGTCCGGCCATACCGATGACTTCCAGTACGCCAGCGGCGATCGCGGCTACAGCAACTGGGAACTGTCGGCGGATCGTGCCAATGCCTCACGCCGTGAGCTGGTGGCGGGCGGGCTGGACGGCGGCAAAATGCTGCGCGTGGTCGGCATGGCCGACACCATGAAACTGAAAAACCGCGGCGCCAACGACGCGGTGAACCGTCGTATCAGCCTGCTGGTGTTGAACCATGACACCGAAGCGGCGATTGAAAAAGAGAATGCCGAGAGCGATGCCGTTCAGGTGAGTGACCCGGCGCAGATTTTACCTAGCATTACCGCACCGGCTGGTCCGGCGGCGCCAACTGCCCCCACGGGTTCTACCGCAGCACCGGCCACACCGGCAGCCGCGGCGAATCCGCCGGCAGCGGCACCGCCCGCCGCCAGCGCGGTGACACCAGACCAACCCTCACAGCCGAGGTGATCCCGTGAGCATGGACATCAGCGATTTTTACCAGACGTTTTTTGATGAAGCCGATGAGCTGTTAGCGGATATGGAGCAACACCTGTTGGGACTGGATCCCCAGGAGCCCGATTCCGAGCAGTTGAATGCCATCTTCCGCGCCGCCCACTCCATTAAGGGCGGAGCCGGTACGTTTGGCTTTACGGTTTTACAGGAAACCACCCACATCCTGGAAAACATTCTGGATGGTGCGCGCCGTGGCGAAATGCAGCTCAGCACCGACATCATCAACCTGTTTTTGGAAACCAAAGATATTATGCAGGAACAGCTCGATGCCTATAAAACCGCGCAGGAGCCAAACGCAGAAAGCTTTAACTACATCTGTGAAGCCCTGCGCCAGCTGGCGCTGGAAGCCAAAGGAATAGCCCCGCAAGCCGCCGCACCGGTGGTGGCGCTCGCCGACGTGGCAGCACCTGCCGCGCCCGCCAGCAGCGGCCTGCGCCTGCAGCTGATCAATCTGAAAGTGAAAGAGCCGGATCTGCTGCTGGAAGAGCTGGGCAACCTCGGCACCCTGACCGATGTGGTGAAAGGCGCCAGCTCGCTGGAAGCCACCATCGACGGTGTCGGTAAAGACGATATCGTGGCGGTGCTGTGTTTCGTGATTGATGAAGCGCAGATTCAGTTCCCACAGGACGCCGCACCCGCCGCCATTGCCGCCGCGCCCGTCGCAGAGGCCGAAGCCGAAGCGCCGGTGCAGCAAACGGCGACCGTCACCGACATTACTCCGGCGGTGAAGCGTGAGAGCAAGCGTGCCGCCGCGCCCGCCAAAAGCAGCGAATCCAGCAGTATTCGCGTGGCGGTGGAAAAAGTTGACCAGCTGATCAACCTGGTCGGCGAGCTGGTGATTACCCAGTCAATGCTGGCGCAGCGCTCCGGTGCGCTGGATCCGGTGGCACATGGTGACCTGCTCAACAGCATGGGGCAGCTGGAGCGTAACGCCCGCGACCTGCAGGAATCGGTGATGTCGATTCGTATGATGCCGATGGAGTATGTGTTCAGCCGCTTCCCGCGTCTGGTGCGCGATCTGGCCAGCAAGCTGGGCAAAGAGGTTGAACTGACGCTGCTCGGCAGCTCAACCGAACTGGATAAGAGCCTGATTGAACGCATCATCGATCCGTTAACGCACCTGGTGCGTAACAGCCTCGACCACGGCATCGAAACCCCGGAAAAACGGCTGGCCGCCAGCAAAACGGCGGTCGGCAATCTGACGCTGTCCGCGGAACACCAGGGCGGCAACATCTGCATTGAAGTGATCGATGACGGTGCCGGCCTCAACCGTGAACGTATCCTGGCGAAAGCGCTCTCGTCCGGCCTGCCGGTCAGCGACAGCATGAGCGATGAAGAAGTCGGCATGCTGATCTTCGCGCCAGGCTTCTCGACCGCCGAGCAGGTGACCGACGTATCAGGCCGCGGCGTCGGCATGGATGTGGTGAAACGTAATATCCAGGAGATGGGCGGTCACGTCGAAATCTCCTCGAAGCAGGGCAAAGGCACCACCATTCGCATTCTGCTGCCGCTGACGCTGGCGATCCTCGACGGGATGTCGGTGCGCGTGGCAGACGAAGTGTTCATCCTGCCGCTGAACGCGGTGATGGAGTCACTGCAGCCCACGGCTGAAGAGCTGAAACCGCTGGCCGGTGGCGAGCGCGTACTGGAAGTGCGCGGCGAGTACCTGCCGCTGGTTGAGCTGTGGAACGTGTTTGACGTGCAGAACGCCAAAACCGACGCCACGCAGGGCATCGTGGTGATCCTGCAGAGCGCAGGACGTCGCTATGCGCTGCTGGTCGATCAGCTGATTGGTCAGCATCAGGTGGTGGTGAAGAACCTGGAAAGCAACTACCGCAAAGTGCCGGGCATTTCCGCCGCCACCATCCTCGGCGATGGCAGCGTTGCGCTGATTGTCGACGTATCGGCACTGCAATCATTGAACCGTGAGAAGCGTGTGGCCGGTGCCGCAGCGTAACAGATAACGAAAGGGTAAAAAAATGACTGACATGGCAACCGTGACGAAAATCGCCGGCGAAACCGTCGGCCAGGAGTTCCTGGTTTTCACCCTCGGTGACGAAGAGTACGGCATCGATATCCTTAAAGTGCAGGAGATTCGTGGTTACGATCAGGTAACGCGTATCGCTAACACGCCGGAGTTCATCAAGGGCGTGACTAACCTGCGTGGCGTGATTGTGCCGATTATCGACCTGCGCGTGAAGTTCTCGCAGCCGGACGTGGAGTACAACGAAAACACCGTGGTGATCGTGCTGAATCTTGAGCATCGCGTGGTCGGCATCGTGGTGGATGGCGTGTCTGACGTGCTGTCGCTGACGCAGGATCAGATCCGTCCGGCACCGGAATTTGCCGTCACCATGTCGACCGAGTACCTCACCGGTCTTGGCGCGCTGGGCGAGCGCATGCTGATTCTGGTCGACATCGAAAAACTGCTGAGCAGTGAAGAGATGGCGCTGGTGGATACGCTGCGTAGCGCATAATCGTTCGCAGAGAGTCACGGGTCGCTGATGCGGCCCGTGACTATTACATCCTTTATTAAACCGTTATAAATCAATAACAAAGCCCACAAATATTTCCTGCCCTCGCTCAATATTCCCGCCGCCAGGTCGATAACTGTATTGCACGATTTTTCTTCATTTCCCAGGGCAAACTATGTTTACGAAAATCCGCGTTGTGACCAGCCTGTTGCTGGTGTTGTTGGTGTTTGGCGTACTGCAGCTGGCTTCCGGCTCGCTGTTTTTCAAAGCGTTGAGTGACGACAAAAAAAGTTTCAATACCTCTCAGCTGGCGAGCAAAAACATTGCCGCCATCAATGATGCTTACATGAGCCTTAACCAAAGCCGCGTGATCCTGACGCGTATCCAGCTGCGTATTGCCACCAGTAAACTGACCGGCACCGAAGCTGACATCAGTACGCTGTTCGGGCAGAGCAGCACGTTCCAGCAGACGGCGCAGGACAAATTCACGCTGTTTAAAAACACGCCGGACACGCCGGGCCAGAACCTGCAGCTCAACCAGCAGCTGGAACAGACCTATAAAGCTTACGCCAGTGCGCTGGCTGAGATGCAGCAGGTACTGCAGCACAACGATACCGCCGCAGCCGGCAAAGTACCGGTGGCTCCGACGCAAAGTGCCTTTCTGGAAAACTACACCCAATGGCGCGCCGATCAGGATCGTCTGACGGCGGCCGGCGTGGCGGCGAACAGCGCCGCTTACGAGCACATGATGTGGCTGCTGGGGCTGGTACTGGCGCTGGTGGTGGGCGTGATCGTGCTGTGCTGGTTCGGCCTGCG
Organism: Pantoea sp. Morm; assembly: GCF_016643525.1. Classification (NCBI taxonomy): domain Bacteria; kingdom Pseudomonadati; phylum Pseudomonadota; class Gammaproteobacteria; order Enterobacterales; family Erwiniaceae; genus Pantoea; species Pantoea sp. Morm. The sequence continues at coordinate 23,019 of NZ_VOQX01000070.1, forward strand.
TAAGGTACTGATTAAGCCCCTTAACGACAGCATCCAGCACATTGAACACATTGCGCAGGGCGATTTAACCCAGACCATCACCGTCGAAGGACGTAATGAAATGAGCCAGCTGGCGAGCAAGCTGCAGGAGATGCAGCAGGCGCTGGTGCGCACCGTCAGCAACGTACGCGACGGCTCGGACGCCATTTTTACCGGGGCCAGCGAAATCTCCGCCGGCAATAACGATCTTTCGGCGCGTACCGAGCAGCAGGCGGCGTCGCTGGAGCAGACCGCGGCCAGCATGGAGCAGCTCACCGCCACGGTGAAGCAGAACGCCGAGAACGCGCGGCAGGCCTCGCAGCTGGCGCTCAGTGCATCGGAAACCGCGCAGAAAGGCGGAGAAGTGGTGGAAGGCGTGGTGCGCACCATGCACGATATCGCCGGCAGTTCGAAGAAGATTGCCGACATTACCAGCGTGATTGACGGTATCGCTTTCCAGACCAACATCCTCGCGCTCAACGCCGCAGTCGAAGCGGCGCGCGCCGGGGAACAGGGCCGTGGCTTCGCGGTGGTGGCCGGTGAAGTGCGCAACCTTGCCCAGCGCAGCGCGCAGGCGGCGAAGGAGATCAAAGGGCTGATTGAAGACTCGGTGCGTCGCGTTGACAGCGGCTCACAGCTGGTCGGCACGGCGGGCAATACCATGGGCGAAATCGTCAATGCGGTGACGCGCGTCACCGACATCATGGGCGAGATCGCCTCGGCCTCGGACGAGCAGAGTCGCGGTATCGATCAGGTCGGTCAGGCGGTAACCGAGATGGATCGCGTGACGCAGCAGAACGCCTCGCTGGTGGAAGAGTCGGCGGCGGCGGCGGCCTCGCTGGAGGAGCAGGCCAGCCGCCTCAGCCAGTCGGTGGCGGTGTTCCGCATTCCACGTGGCGCTCAGCCTGCCAGCAGCACGGGCGTGCGCCATCCGCAGATCGCCCCGCCGCAGGCCAGTGCGCCACGCAAAGCGCTGACCGCGCCGGTCAGCGACGCCAACTGGGAAACGTTCTAAGCTGGAACGGGAGCGGACAACGCGCCGCTCCCGCATCAGCTGCTTTCTTTACTTATAAAACGCTGTAAAAAAGCTTTAATTCAGCCTTATCCCTCGT
>NZ_VOQX01000071.1:0-24057 GCF_016643525.1 Pantoea sp. Morm
CCCGGCGTGAGCGCCAGCACGCCGCGGAACTGCTTCCACTCCTTGCTCGCCCACTGCGCGGATTTCGCCAGCGTTTTGGTCGGTCCCATGCCGACGCCTACGGTCAGGCCCGTGGTGGCCAGTACGTGCGCGCGCAGGCGCCGGCCAAAGTGCTCAAAGTCCTCACAGCCATCAATACCGGTCAGATCCAGAAACATCTCATCGATGCTGTACTGCTCGACACGGGGCGTCATTTCCTCCAGTGCCGTCATGACCCTCTGGCTAAGGCTATGATATAGCGCATAATTACTGCTGAAGACGTGTACGCGTTCTGCAAAATCCTGCGTCTTTATCTGAAACCACGGCGCGCCCATTTTAATGCCGAGCTTTTTGGCGCCGGCGCTGCGAGCGATCACGCAGCCGTCGTTATTGGACAGCACCACAACGGGTTTACCGCGCAGGTCCGGACGAAACAGCGCCTCACAGCTGGCGTAAAACGAGTTCACGTCTGCCAGGCCAAACATAGGCATCGTTACCTCCGGCGCGCACGCGTGCTGTTGAACCACCAGGTGACCACGCCGAGGAGCTGCAGCTCTTCCGGATAAATCACCGGGTAGGCCGGATTCATGGGCAGCAGCGCGAGCCGGGGCTGCAGCTGCAGGCGTTTAACCGTAAATTCACCTTCCACCTCAGCGATGACAATGTCACCGTGCGACGCCTCCTCGGCCCGGTCAACCACCATGACGTCGCCGTCATAAAGTCCAAGGCCCTCCATGCTGCTGCCGCTGGCGCGCACGAAGAACGTAGAGGCGCGCCTGCGGATGCAGAGCTCGTTCAGGTCCAGCTCTTTTTCGACATAATCGGCGGCGGGGGAGGGGAATCCCGCCGCACACGGCTCGGCATAAAGTGGCACGCGTACCCGCGGTGTGAAAACGGGGAGCCAGAGCAGCGTCAGGCCGGGTGCGTATTCCGCGGGTTTCACGACTGCGCCCCTCTGCAGAGCGCTGCCGGCACAACTGAAATCAGCATGATGTGACACATAAATCCTCCTCTCAAAAAATACTGTTTATATGTACAGTATTAATGAGGCTGAATTCTGTGACAAGTGAGACTTTGCAATGAACCGGTTCCCAGCCACTCAGTGCATTGAGAGATAATGAAATATTTTCGTTATCCTGACGGATGAAAAGCGCAGCGCCAGCTATAGTTATCTCGCAAGCTCGGTGTCAGGATGACGCCACACTGGTTCCAGATGGCCCGGATTTATTCCGGGCCTTTCTGTTTCTGCAGCCTGCGATCCCACTTTCGCCACACCTAAATCTCACCTCTGTCCCCCGGTGTGAGTTTTGCAGCGGATTCCTCACAATCTGTGGTACAGATCTTGTGCAGCTGCCGTTGTCCTCTTATGCTCGGACTATCACCTTCACGGACCCCCGGGGCTTTATGGATGGCCGCACCTCGCCCGGCCGCTTTCTGGCTTACCTGCTCGCTGAACATGACATGACGGTAAAATCACTTTGCCTGAAATCCGGTCTGGCACAGCGGGATGTCTGGTCACTGCTGTGCGATCGTAAGCCGATGACGCCGGCCATGGCAGAAAAGCTCGGGCGCGTGTTTTACTCGCCCGGATTCTGGAGCATCAGGCAGGCCATGTGGCAGCTGTGGCGGGAGGGTGTTCCGTTGCCCGGAGACCGCGATACCTGAACGCGGTGAGTGTGCTAAATTTTCCAGTGCCGGTACGGAATTTCTCACCCCGATTTCACCAGGGGGGGTTAATAAACTGTAACCGTACCGGCACCTCGCCCTGTTAAATCAGACGCTTCCTGGCAAATAAAAACGCGTCGGGCGCTATGCTTATCGCGTGTGTTATTCCTCGTGCCAACACCAGTGTGACGTATTGCAATAGCTGACATGCTCTCAGGATCCAACATCGCCGGCCTCAGACCGGAAGTGCTCACTCCTGTTGCTCCCGGGCCACTCGCCCGGGGTTTTTTTATCCGCTGTTTCCTGTTCTTCATCCGCGGTCAGTTCACGCCGCCCGGTCAGACTTCCTTACTGACGCTTTCCGTCATCTCGCCGAGGAGCTGCAGCAGACGTTCTGCGCTCAGCTGCTGAGATCTGAGTGCAGGCATCATCCCGATAAGTGAAAGCGTCACCGTTGCCAGGGCCACCGAACGTTTAATCTCTTCTGCATTTTCATAGCTTTTGTACGTACGCAGGCTCACGCCTAGCTCTGCCGCCGCGCGCTCCCGACTCCAGAGCATACTCCTGCGCCACAGCCTCAGATGCCATCCTGTCATGTGATCTCCTTAAATATCTGAAAAAGTGCAATTACTGCACTTTTCCATTATGACAAAATTATGGTGTTTCACTGTCCCGATGACCGTCAGGAAAACCTGATATGAACCGTCATGCGCGAAGTGTGCGTGAAAGCAGCGTGCCGGACATTCCCGCGATGCCGGCACTCAGGCAGACCGCTTTGAGCTGCAGGAGGGTCGACTCTTCTGAGCCCGAATAACAGTATGCTGCACTGCGCGAACTCAGGGACAGTAGGTATGCCCACGCATGATATGCGACGCAAACATATCCCCTGAGTGCGAGACCGGTGAGTTCTCTCATCATCATAGTCGGTGGGGTTACTTTTTAAGCAAAATAGCTGACTTCCCTGCGCCGTGCCAGTGACGGACGTCGCTCCGCTCCGCTTCTTTCAGGCGTCTTTGCTTTGCCGGACGCCTCTCAGGCTTCTGCTTTCCAGCGCCGGTTCAGTTCCAGAAAACCGCACCGTGCCTTCACCTTAGCCGGGCGGCCTCGCCAACAAGGGAAGCTGCGCCGACATACTCACCCGTTCCCCGCCGTGCGCGGGACATTCAGTCCGCTCCGGCGGCGCGTGCGGCTTCCGTTGTCGCCCCTGTTTGCTCAGCTGTTTGCCCGGCTTCCGTGGCGGCACGGTGCAGATGGCACCGTGCAACCCTTAACGGAGGAGTCGACATGCCGAACTGGTGTGCCAACAGGCTGCGGGTCACAGGCCCGGTAGAGGAAGTATCGAAGGTGAAGGCGCTGATGGAAGGGGGCGCTGGCGCGCCCGGATACGTGCGGGCTGCGGGGGAGGGGATTCAGCTTTTTCTGGCGGGCTGCGCCGGGCTGCTGCGCCCAACGGCCGCAACGGAATATGCGCCCTATCCGGCACTGACCGTGACGGCGGGCAGCGATACGCCGGAAAACCGCGCGTTTACGCAGTGGCTGGAACTGTTGCGCAGCGGCGCGGAGCTGACGCCGGAGACCTGCGAACGTCTGCACGAATTGTGGCTGGTCAGCGGTCTGCAGCGCATGACGTGGGTGTCACTGACCGGAGAGCAACAGACGGCAATTAGCGCGCTGTGGGAGAGAAAGAAGGGGGACTGGCACTGGACGATCAGCGGGCAGGCAGTGACTGACAAATGGGACGGACTCTGCCTTGAAGAGGCGCTTCCCCTCAGAACCCAGCCTTTCGACATGCTGCAGCTGCTCCCGCCGCGCCTCGATGCTGAAATCAACGGCTATAACGGCCGCCTGCTTGAAGGCGTCCCCGACGGATTTACGGACACCGTCGACCGCTGCGGCACGAAGTGGCCACACGCGCACGACCTTAACCTGTCTTATTCCGGCGAAACAGTATTTAACGCCGACTTTGATACGCCCTGGTCGCCACCCTCACCTGAGGTAATGTGCGCCCTGACCGCACGTTACGGCGTCACCGCTGAGCACTGGTATGCCGAAGCCGGCTGCGACTACTGCGGATGGGCGACCTACTCAGGCGGCCTTCAGCTGGATGAGCGCTGCGAGACGCTGGAATGGAGCGAGGAAGCGGATGAGGACGGGTACCGGGACGTAACCGGCCCGGAGTGGATTATCGATAACGTGGCCAGCTACGGCGGCTGAACCGGAGGCGGCGGGGCGACCCGCCGGATAAGCGATGAGAGCAATGACCGTACGGGAATTCAGGGCGCGGCTGGCCGCAGTCGGCGATGACGAGCTGTGCTGCGGCACCTTCTGGCTGGCAGAGGACTTTCTGGGCATTAACCCGGCCATGACGCCGGATGAGATTGCGGCGGCCATGGAGTATGCCGAAGACCATCATGATGCAAACGAGGGATTTAACTGGTGGCATCTGGAGATGGCCATCGATGCTGTCTTGCTGGAGAAGGGAGGGGCATAGCGCTGCCCGGTATGCAGCTGCAGATCCTCTGATGTCGCCGGTCACGGCGGCATCACTGCAGGAATGAAAAAAGGTTGTCGCTGCGCTCCGCCTTCATGCCGTCTTCCGTCCTGCGGCCGGAAAACGGCGGGCGTAAAGTGCCGTGCCCTCACGGTAGCCGGGCGGCCTCGCAAACAAGGTAAGCTGTCGCCGCCATCCTCACCCGTTCCCCGCCGTGCGCGGGACATTCAGTCCGCTCCGGCGGCGCGTGCGGCTTGCGCATCCGCCCCTGTTTGCTCCGCTGTTCGCCCGTCTGTGTGGAGGTCACGGCACCACTACCGGTGCCCCCTTCATACACAGGAGCATCACTATGTCTCGATTCATGCACGGCGACAGCGTACAGGTTATGGGCGGTTTTCCGGACAAGAGCATTGATTTCATTCTCACCGATCCGCCGTACCTCGTCGGCTTTAAGGACCGTTCCGGCCGCTCAATTGCCAACGACGTGAACAGCGAGTGGGTCCAGCCGGCGAGCAATGAAATGTTCCGGGTGCTGAAAGACAACAGCCTGGCGGTGAGCTTCTACGGCTGGAAGCGGATAGACATTTTTATGCAGGCGTGGAAGGCGGCCGGGTTCCGCGTGGTGGGCCACATCGTCTTCACCAAGCCTTACGCCTCAAAGTCCGCGTTCGTGGGCTACCAGCACGAAAGCGCCTACGTGCTGGCCAAAGGGCGCCCGGCGCTGCCGGCGAAGCCGCTGCCCGACGTGATGCCGTGGGAGTACACTGGCAACCGCCATCACCCGACCGAAAAGCCGGTCAGCGCCCTGCGCCCGTTGATTGAGACCTTCACGCAGCCCGGCGCCATTGTTCTGGACCCGTTTGCTGGTTCCGGTTCGACCTGCGTGGCCGCCCAGGCTTGCGGACGCCGCTGGATTGGTATCGAGCTTATGGAACAGTACCACGCCGCCGGCCTGCGCCGCCTGTATGCCCACCGCGACGCCCGTGCGGCCTGATGAACGGAGAGAACACGATGAACGATCACACTATGCACCCTGATAAAGACGCGCTGGCCGATGACGTGGCCGACCTGGAAGAGTCGCTGTACGAATTTCATCTGCGCCTGCGCGACATGATTGCACGCCAGCTCTGGCAGGGCGCCAGCCGCGAGCAGCGCATGGCCGGCCTGCTGATTGAGGGGTCGATAATGACCTGGTTGGACTGTACCGGCGCGCGGCCGTGATACAGAAACATCTGAGGGCGTAACTGATTAGAAAATGAGCGCCACTCTGCATCCCTGCCGGCGCACGGCAGGGCCGGTTTTATCCACAGGGTTCCGGGGCGGATATGCACCCGGGATGTGGACAAGACAATATGGATGTTGCTGCGCGCCTCATTGATGCCGCCTGCGGCGGGGGAATAAAAATCCGTGCGGTCTGCGGCCGGTGCCGTGACTTCACTTTAGCCCGGCCGCTGCGTGTTCAAGAGGCACAAGCTCGTCTCCTTGTATGTTTATAGAGGGATGTAGATGGTTCTATACTTATCTCGTTCCCGGGATGCTGCAGCACGATCGTCTCCATGGGCTGAAAGCCCGAGGGGGAGCAATCCCGCGCAGCATCCTTTTCAGCATTAGCCCGAACAATTGCCTGGCATACTTAAAGCCCGTATCTGCAAGGCAGGGAGAACTGAAATGAGCGATAAAACAACCGTTGGTATTGACGTTTCAAAGTTCGCTTTAGATGTCTGGATCGACACCAGTAAGCGACTGATACATCTGGAGAAATCCGCCTCCGGCATCGTGAAACTGCTGAAGGAATTCGAAGGGCTTCACATATCTGGCGTTATCATGGAGGCCACAAGCCGGTATCACTCTCTGGCTGAATCAATGCTGATTTCAGCGGGTCTGCCTGTTGCCGTCATTAATCCCCTACAGATAAAGAATTTTGCCCGGGCGATGGGCAAGGTGGCAAAAAGCGACCCCATTGATGCCAGAATAATCTGCGAATATGGTCGTCGTATGAAACCGGAGTTCAGACCTGTCAGGGATAAAGTACTTCAGAATATGGCAATGCTCCTGACGCGGCGGCGTCAGCTGGTGCAGAATCGTGTCATGGAAATCACCAGGCTTCAGGAGAAAAGCGGCGCCTGGATTGAGAAGGACATTGCGGAGCATATTGCGTGGCTGAATGTGCAGATTGATGCCCTTGATAAGGAAATAAAAGACCAGCTGAATCAGAATGCTGCGTTATCCCCAAAACGAAAAATGCTTGAAACAGTTATAGGTATCGGGCCGGTAACTCAGGCTGCGATCCTGAGTCAGCTTCCGGAGCTGGGACATCTTAATCGCAGGCAGATTTCAGCCCTGGTCGGCGTATGCCCTTATGACAGGGATAGCGGGCAGCTTCGCGGTAAAAGGGCTATCTGGGGCGGGAGGTCCGGTCTGCGCGCAACACTCTATATGGCAATGCTTTCAGCGTTAAGATATAACCCCCAGATTAAAAGTTTCTACACGTCGCTTGTTGCACGTGGAAAACCCAAAAAAGTGGCTATAACAGCCTGTATCAGAAAATTTATTACGATTCTGAATGCTATGTTTCGTGATCAAAAGGACTGGGCATATAGCTGAAGGATTAGTTTATGGCCCAATGTGAAAAATACGATACGCCTCCGGACATAAAACTGAACGAGGTAAGGGTCCGTTTTGTGCCAGAAGCGGAAGTTCCTAATAACGATCTATGTTGAAGAACGGGAGCAGATCACGCCATGTGCGGGTGTTTTTTTATGCTCTCTTTAATAGCTGCTCAAGTGATTCAGTGCTTTCGGTGAATTCATCCGTGACCGTGCGGAAGAGCCAATCTTGATACTCAAAGTTTTCACGTCTTGAGTACAGGCATTCTGATCGATACAGTTTCTCGGGATGACTACGATTGATACCCTTTCTGTAAAAGTGGACAAGACTATTTTCTGTTCCCTCAATCACAATAGTCAGTCCGATTAATCCTTCAAGGTTTTGGAAAATTGTAATTCCATCATCACGACCAATTCGTATCTTACTGACATTATTGATATTATAATTGAGTAATGCCGAATTCAGGGTGCTCATATAAGGTGCTTTCACAGACTAATCCTTAAGCTTATGAAATCGATTACATAAGTTAATCAGAAAAAACTGATGGGAGATATAGTGGGATTGTCCACAAAGCACAAAAAAAGAGCAGGTTTTAATGAGACTTTCTGAAATGGTGATGCAGGTCACTAAGCGATATTCTGTCTATACGCTTCGGCAAGATTATTTTATCTGTCATTTAATGAAATAGTGATCACTAATTCCTCATAGGAAATTGAGATGAAACGTATTGCCTATCTTATGCTCTGCCTGTCTGCTTCAAGTTATGCCGTAAACTTTCCCGTCGATTATGTCTGTGACTATGGCGATAAATTAACCGTACCCGTTTTAGTGGAGGCAACTCCAAAGACTCTTTTGAAAATGCTAATGCACTCTGTCCAGATTGTCACCGCGATGCACACACACCAAGGCGCGTTTGTGTTGAAGTCGGCTAACATTACCTCAATGTCTGCTCCTCGCTCAAAGCCGACCTTCAGCGCCCACTGTTCGCCTTGTGCCACCAAGCGCACGTTGCAAACATCACCGCTCTGATAAGAAGGTAACGGGTCATGATATGTGGACTTCATTGATTGCGTTCCATTAACTCAAGCGTCTGACCATCAGGGCTTTGTAAATATATGACTCTGGTTCCCTGCATGGGGCCTGATGAGACTGTCTGGGGTTTTCCTGGCGTCTTCCAGCCATAGTCTGATACTTTGCTCAGGAGCGTATCAAGATCCTTAACCATAAACGCCAGGTGCGCGTAGCCTGGGATATAGGGTGCTGAAGGCGCTTCTGGCTGTTCAATGTTATTGTATTGCAGTAATTCAATGTTTATACCAGCCAGTTCAAGCAAAGCCATTCGTACATCAGCGCCCCTTGCGCCTGTGACTTCATCAATAATGGGTCCAGACATTTTCCCTTCGCGTAATAACTTCCCTCCAAGAATATGGGTCCAGACGAATAATGCGTCTTCAATATTTTTGACTGAAAAACCGACGTGATTAGCACTTAAGATCATGACATTACCTGCTGGTTTCAAAAATTGAGCGCCTAACTATCTAAAATTGTTGCTTTATTTCTTCACGGTAAGTGCGATGGAATTTGTTAAGGAAAAAGTACAATTGAGTGCGGTCTAAATCATGTCGTTATGAGTCATCCACAGCGACAGCCGTAAAGGTTACCTGCTCCCTGTTGAACAATACGCGACCAGGTACAAGCCGGTATCTATTCTAGAAAAACGGCGATTGTCTGCTTGTCACTTATTGCGGACCCGACATGCTGATCTGCTTTGTGCCAAAAGCAGACACAAGGCATTATCCGCTATGAGTTCGCCAGGGACATGCAGGTATACAGGCGCTTTAATATTTGAAAATGTATCGCTTTGAAACTGCCCTTAAGAGCCTGAAGATGGCGTAGCGCGACTGGCTTTGAGTTATTTACCTGCACGCTGGATAATCTTAATCAGAAAACTTTTTCAGCCAGATTTTTTTGAGAAAACTAATCATGCCTGCACTGTAAAATTTCGAGTTCCACCACTTCTGAAAGACGAGCCCATGCAAAAAAAACAACATCTTCCTTTCCTGGCAGCTTTTGCCGGAATGGTTTCGGTTCAGACGGGTGCCGCGTTTGCTAAAACGCTTTTTCCGGTTATAGGCAGCGAAGGTGTGGCCGCGCTGCGCCTGGGCATATCTTCCCTCGTTCTGCTTGCGGTTTTTCGTCCGTGGACCTTACGCAACAGCGGAATTTCATGGGGTGCAATGTCACTTTATGGCATCGTGCTCGCCTTTATGAATCTGCTGATTTATCGTGCATTTGCTTATATCCCTGTCAGTATTGCCATCTCCATTGAGGTGATGGGGCCGCTCATAGCCGCCCTGCTGACGTCCCGGAAAAAAACAGATTTACTCTGGATCCTGCTGTCCGCGTCTGGCCTGTTCCTGCTCGCCGCAGGCGACATTCATAAGGTGATTAATATTCGCGGCGTGGCGTATTCTCTTGCCGCTGCCTTTTTCTGGGGGCTTTATGTCATTGTGGGCAGAAGCGTGTCGAACGGCGGCGGGCGCTCTGTCGCGGCAGGCATGACCATCGCGGCCCTGATCGCTGTTCCGCTCGGAACGGCTCAGGCCGGGAGCGCGCTAGTTTTACCCGGCGTGCTTCTTACAGGTCTTTGCGTGGCCATTCTGTCAAGCATGCTGCCATTTCTGCTGGATATGTACGCCATGCGCTGGCTGCCCTCCCGCGTGTTCGGGGTTTTGCTGAGCGGCTCCCCGGCGGTCAGCGCGCTTGCCGGATGGATTATCCTGAATGAAAAGCTGAGCCTGATGCAGTGCGGAGGCATTCTGTCAGTGATGGCCGCCTGTGCCGGCTGTGCACTGTTCGCCCGGTCGCACACGCGCTCCTGACGTTCAGCTCAGGTCTGCCAGCCCGAACAGGGGAATATTCAAACCCGTCTTGACCGTATCGAGCACGATAAGCGTCCGGTAAGTCAGAATATCCTGGTTATCAGCAAAGTGCTGCCTGACCAGGCGTTCAAAGTGCTGCAGGTCGCGGGCTATCATGATGATGATGAACGACACCCCGCCGTTGACGAAATAACACTGCTGAATTTCATCAACGCCACGAAAATAGCGCTTGGCCCGATCCATCACGATACTCCGGTCCTCAACGAGCCGGGATTCAATGACGGCCGTGACCGGATTACCGACCTGTGTCGGATCAACGACGGCAATATTGGCCCTGATGATGCCTTTCTCTTCCAACCGGCTGATACGGCGCTGTACGGAGGGTGTTGAAAGGCCAACCTTTTCGGCTATAGCCGAGTGAGGAAGACGGTTATTTATCTGCAGGATATTAAGAATGGACAAATCAAACCGGTCCAGGTCGTCTCGCGTGATTTTTTTTCTCATTATTGAACCTGAAAAAGAGTAAGTGCGGCGTTCTGCTTGAGTAAATGAATCACTTCATTCGGATGCCACACTTTATCATATCAAGCATCTCAGTTATTGAATCAGTGTAAAGGGGGATAGTCATGAAAGAGGGCAGCCGGATTGTCATCGGCACGGTAGTCTGTGTCGTCATCTTGTATGCGGTCATTATTTTCCATTCGTTGACATGACAACTCACGTTCGTGCTGAATGCGCCAACGCCGACCAGTAATAACTCAGGAAGCTGCAGCTCAGGCAAGATTAATCCCGTTTGTGCGCAGGCTCCTCTGGCTCCGGTTAAGCGCATTATGTGTTCTGTCGCGGCTTGCCCGGATGTATGTACTGAGGAGCGTAAGCATCGTATAACCTTCAGGTAGAGCAGTAGCCACAGAACGGTGATCATTCCATCCATCGTGTATAGCTCCAGAGTCAATTCAGCGGGCGCAAGACAGCCGTTGCAGAACATCGCTGAACTCCACGTAAAGATGCAATTCTCCGGTCAGTTTACCGGAATTCTGTTGGGGGGGACTTGTCGGCTCGCACCTGGGTATGTGCTACGAATTTATCGTTAACAGCCTGCTTCTGCTGGCCAGTGACTTCCTTAACTGACGCATCTTGATGCGACCTTCCATCAGCCGTCCGGGCTGACGTTTATCCCGTTTGTCAGGAGACAATTATGACCATTCCCATGTTCCCCCATCAGGCCAGCAGCGTGCTGCTGGACAACTATTTGTCACCGGTATCAGATAAATCCGTGCTGACAAAGGCGGGCGTTCTTAAGCAGTGTGCGAACGTCGAGCCTGCAGATCTCCTCGTTGCATTTACGAGTGGTGGGTTTGCGTAATGACCACTACTAATGTTTCGCTTTCCCGTAACGATTACAAAGTCATCTCCTTGTCACTGCTGGGCGGGGCTCTGGAGGTGTTTGACTTCATTATTTTTGTCTTTCTTTCCTCCACCATCGCCGACGTGTTTTTCCCGGCGCATACACCGGAATGGGTCCGCCTGATTGAGAGCATGACCATTTTCTCGATCGGCTATCTTGCCCGCCCACTAGGCGGGCTGTTGATTGCGCACTTCTCAGATAGATATGGCCGCAAGCACATGTTTAACTTCACGGTGCTTGTTATGGCGATGCCATGTCTGGTAATGGGCGTGCTGCCGGGATATGACCAGGCAGGTTACTGGGCACCGCTGATGCTGTTGCTGGCGCGAATTGTTCAGGGAGCCGCGCTGGGCGGTGAGGTCCCTAATGCCTGGGTATTTGTGGTAGAGCATACGCCCGCTTCCTGGCGCGGGCTGTCGCTGGGTCTGCTGCAGGCTGGGCTTTCATTTGGCTATATGCTGGCCGCTCTTACCGTGACGCTCATCAACAGTTATTTCACCGCTGAAGAAGTAACACAGTGGGCATGGCGTATTCCGTTTATCGTTGGCGGAATACTGGGGTTTATCTCTGTTTGGCTGCGGCGCTGGCTGCAGGAAACACCGGTTTTTGTTGCGCTGCAGCGCGACCAGGCATTGTCTGAACGGCTTCCACTGGCTGATATTCTGCAAAAACACCGCAGTTCCGTTGTCCCTGCAAGCCTGCTGACCGTAGTCCTGACGTCAACTGTTATTCTGTCTGTTGTGGTGCTGCCGGTAATTATGCAGAAAGAGTGGCACTTTGATGCCGCCAGCACCTTTAAAATCAGTTGCGCCGGCATACTGGCGATGAACATCGGATGCATTATTGCGGGACGCATAGCGGATAAAGCTGGTGCCTGGCCAACTTTTGCGGCTTACTCAGTCCTGGCTGCTGTTGCCGTTACCCTGATGTCTTTTGCGCAAGGGCTGGACATGGGCGCGGTTATAGTAGGCTACGTGTTACTTGGTCTGTGCAGCGGGACCATTGCAGCCGTCCCGGCGCTTATGGTCAGGCTGTTTCCATCAAGGGTGAAAGTGACGGGCATCTCACTGATTTATAATATTACCTATTCAGTCTGCTCCAGCATATTGCCGCTTACGATTCTGACGCTGTATCACAACGCGCACTGGGCGCTAAGCGGGTTTGCCTGGCTCGTAGCAGGCATAGGTTTAGTTACCTTTGCCACCTGTCGCAAAGGGCAGATTTACGATTAGAAAACGGAGGTAGCCTGGCAAAGGCGGGCTGCCGTCAGCATTCAGGTTAAAATATTGTGTTTGATTTGGTTGTTTGCTTTTGAACCGGCAATGTCCGTTTTTCGCTGTGAGTTCAATGGCTCGATGCAACGCTATCCTTAATCAAGGGGGGACGTTGCCATTAACGGACATTCTTTGCATCTGCGAGCACTAATCTGTAGAGAGTAATCCCACCGAATAATAATTCAGATCCGCCGCTATCTTTATAGCCTTTTTTCAGAATTCTGGCCGGAGACAGATGCCGGAAACGGCCCGGACGTCGCAGAAACACGCTGAGGGCATCTCATATGGTGTGGCAATTAGTCCTATGATAAATCAGGCTGACTGCAGGGGCAGCCTGATCCTGCAGCATAGCGTGTTACTGGATGGCGGCGACTTGGTTTTTTATAATCAGGCGCCATGGAACCATGTACATGGCACCACCGGGAGCTTGAAGCTGCGCGGTGTCCTGTGGTGCATCCGGGCGCTGCTGGATAACTACAAATGAGATCCCCTGAAGATTTTCGGCACTGTAAACCTGGTTTTCAGTGGTTGAAATATTCTGTGAGGGATTGCCGGAAAGCTCTATAGCTACTGATGTCCCCGGCGGACAGTTGGCACTGTTGCAGCGAACAGTCTTAGGAGCGGCAGGGGGCTGCTCGTTCTCAGTACTAATTTCGCTTCCCGGCCCTTTATCGTAAATAAACGGGATCAGCAAAAACAGGGCGAGTACTATCCACATCCATCCTTTCAAAGCGCGTTTTTCCTTAATAAATTTTAATGCGTTCCGCATTTTACATGTTCATGTGGCGACACAGAAAGCCCTTTGTCCGGTTCGGAAATGGGATGTTCTGTCTAATGTGGTACACATCCGTATCGCCAGGATTTTGACGTCCGCAGATCGCTCATAGCTGTTCTTGGGTTTGCCTAAGTCAGCTGCGTGCCAAAAGCGGAAGTTGCTAATAACGATCTATGTTGAAGAATGGGGAGCAGGTCATTTCGCTCATTAAGGACAACCATACTCAAATCTCCCACATTGCAGGAGATTTGAGTATGAACACGTCACCGTGGGATAAAGACCGTATCATAGGCCAAAAAAGACCACTTCAGATATCTCATATCTGGGGGATTCGAATCCGGCTTGAACTGGAAGGTAAAACGCGTGATTTAGCTCTGTTCAATATGGCCTTAGACAGTAAGCTACGAGGCTGCGATCTGGTGAGCCTCAAAGTATCTGATGTTGCATATGGTAGCTCGGTTTCAAGCAGAGCTACGGTGCTGCAACAGAAAACCGGTAGCCCTGTGCAATTTGAGATAACCAAAGGGACAAGAGAAGCTGTTGCTGCATTGATAAAGCTTGGCAATTTGCACAGTAAAGACTTCTTGTTTCGGTCTCGGATCGGAACTAACCGGCACATATCAACCCGACAATACAGCCGAATTTTTCATGGGTGGGTAGAAAAGCTTGGTCTCGAAGCTTCGCTTTACAGCACACATTCCATGAGAAGAACAAAACCTTACTTGATATACAAGAAAACCAAGAATCTCCGGGTGATACAAATTCTGTTGGGCCATAAGAAACTGGAAAGCACAGTACGTTATCTGGGCATCGAAGTCGATGATGTGTTAGAGATATCTGAATCGATTGAAGTCTAAGGTTGTCAGGGCTACAACAGCAACCCTGTGCCAGAAGCGGACGTTTACAGGCATCGTCCAGAAAACATCAAAGAAATAAATGAGGCTACTGCATTTCTTGACCAATCATTCCATAATTGATAAGGTGATTAACGTATTTACTACGTGAGAACCTGATGGCAGGCAGACCGAGAGAATTTGATGATCAGTTCGTGATTCAGGCGGCAATGGATGCGTTCTGGCGAAACGGCTTTGAAGCGACATCAGCTCAGGAACTCGTTGAGAGCACCGGGCTGGGCCGTGGAAGTCTGTATGCGGCTTTTGGTAATAAAGAAAATCTTTACCATGAAGCCCTGCGCCGTTATCACAGCTCAAGCATTGAGTTTCACGAGGCTGTATTCAGCCAGGCCGGTAGCGTTAAGGACAGGTTACGCAGTCTGCTTGAAAAAGGTATTGAACTGGATTTCAGCAACATTGAGCGCAACGGCTGTATGGCAATATTCTCTCCCCTGGAAAGAGCCGCTAAAGATAAAACCGTTGAAGAGCTGAGCCGCCGTTATATCAAAACGCTTGAGGCAATGTTCATCAGGCTTTTCGCCGCCGGAATCGCTGCCGGGGAGTTTCAGGCCGAACGGCAACCTGAAGTCATGGCTAAGGCATTTATGTGTGCCTATTTCGGTTTCAGGGTGTTCGGCAGGGTTGTGCATGAGCCTGAATATCAACGTGATGCAATCGAATCGTTAATAATGAGCATTTAGTTAAAAGGCCACCCGGCCTTTTTATTTACTGAATTCTTTAATGAACATTACAGTATTATCAGGAGAAAGTTAATGTCTGAAGATTTAAACAAGGTTCAGCTGATCACTGCCCGTTACGGTGAGAAAGACCGACCAGAAAATATTCTCTGGAATTCGCAGATTGAAGGTTTGCTCAGCCATCGTTCCGTCAGGAATTTTTCACAGCAAGCCCTGCCGGAATACTGGTTTGAGACGCTTGTAGCGGCCGCTCAGTCTGCCTCAACATCCTCAAATCTTCAGCAATGGAGCATGGTGGCCGTTACCGATCCTGCACTAAGGGCGCAGGTCAGAAAGCTCTCTGCGGGAGATAAAGGTCTGGCGAATGGATACATTGAGGAGGCACCTGCGATACTTCTCTGGGTTGCAGACCTGTCACGAAATCACGATATGACCGTCTCAGACGGCCTTACTCCGGGTGTGCATGATTACCTTGATTCATTTGTAATGGCGACAGTTGATGCCGCACTGGCTTCGCAGAATGCAACGGTAGCAGCAGAGTCAATCGGGCTGGGTACGGTTTATATTGGTGCGACACGTAACAAGGCTAAAGAGCTGGCTGAACTTATTCAGCTACCGGCCCACAGCTATGTTGTTTGCGGCCTAGTAGTCGGATGGCCTGCAGCCGACAGCGATGCAGCGATCCGTCCTCGCCTGCCGCAAAGCGTGGTGGCTCATCACAATCTCTACAGCGCTTGTGACCTTGACGCTCATGTCAGAAGTTATGAAGAGGCATTCCATGCATTTCGGGAAGGTCTGGGAATGAAAGATAAAACATGGAAACAGGCAGTCCAGGGCGCAGCGACCAGTCTCGCTTATATGGATGGCCGCCAGAATCTACGGGCCACTCTTGAAGAGCGCGGTTTCGGTTTTAAGTAGGGCAGTTCGGGCGGTTGGGTATTCATGCGCAGCCGCAAAATCATCAACTTTCTGGTCTTCCAGCTTCATGCTTTCAAACTTCCGCTTTTCGCTCACAACGGACCTTAGTCACCTGTAGTCACTACGCGTCTTCACCCCCCTTCCTGGTTGACACTAAACACAACTGCTCCCCCGTTCGCACTCTCTCCAGCGCGCTTACTCCCGTCGCGCCTCCGCTCATGCTTCGCGTCTGCGCCGTCCGTAATCCCGCCTCCGTTCGCTAGCGCTGCGGCCTCGTCACCGCTCCTGAACACTCCGCTTTTCGCCGGGCTGTCATTCGGTCACGGCACAGGCCGGAACGGTTTACCACCCTGACTGCGGAGATTTCTGATGAAGACTGCCACCCCTGCTTTTGAGTCCGCGCGCGTCCCTGTCGGCTACGTGCGCCTGTGTTTCCTGCCCGCGCTGTTCGGCGATGATTTTATGCGTGCGGAAAATAACATGTACCTGTACGCCGATCGTTATCTGGCGGATTACGACGGCGGCGCGTGGGATTTCGCGCTGCTGCCGTCCGGCGGCGGCTTCATGAAGCCCGCAGCAGAGGAAACCTGGCGTTTCGTTAATCCGGCAAATCACAGAGACGTGCGCCTGAGCAGCGAGGCGGCGGGCATCGTGATCACCTCACTGGTGCCGAACCACCGGAGCTGGATGTATGACCGCCATGATGACACGGAGCTGTGTGCGCTGTACTGCCGCCGCCACCGCCAGCTGACCGACTACGCCTTTACCCACCCCGAAGCCGCCGCGATTTTTGCCGCGCTGGACTGATTAATAAACTGACGGGGCGGCGTCGCCGCCCCCACCGGAGGAATAAATTATGCACGGCAGCGTTATCGATATTTGTAAAAATCTGGCCGAAGATTTCGGCCCGGAGGAGTCAGTCGCCGTTCTGGTCTGGACAAAAGCCGATGTGATGGACTGTGGCGAATGTATGGAGATAACGGAGGACGAGGCGGGCAGGGTGCTCAGCGCCATTGGTGATGAGGGGTATCACTTTGAATACGGTGTTGGCCAGGATCGTGTGCGTGAGATGCTGAACAACCTGCGCGATGAGGAGGAGCAGGCGCGTGAAGTGAGCGTGTCCGCCGCCGCACTGGAGCAGGTGCTGCGCGTGGCATGGGGTTTCATGCGGCTAGAGGATGCTCAGGGCGGAGAAGGTTACGCGGCGAACCTGTGGCAATCAGAGCATGAAGCTCTCAGAAAAGTCGGTGAAGCGCTGACGCGCTGACAGACCCGGGGGAAGGGATGCCCGGAATTAAAAAAAGCCCCACAATCCGGGGCACTTCTGAATAAAACCGGAACGTCGCGAACGGCTTTAGTTTCGTCCTGAAACTAGGAAGAAAATGCAACAATGAGGTTTGTTTCGTGTTGAATTATAGCGCTTTTTTTCCTCTGTCAGCCGCCGCATGAACGGGCGCAAAAAAAACAGCCGCCGGGGCGGCGGCCTCGTGAAACGCGCCTCCGGCGCCGTTCACGGTGACTGCCGGCAACCTGAAAATCAATTTATCAGGAAAAAATAAGAAAGTTTTTAGCCGTTTATTCAGCACATTGTGCAGTCAGTCAGGTACCGCCGCTATTCGTCCGAATTTCGCTGCCAGCCTATTATTCCCCTGAAAAAACGAACGTTTTCAACGTCAAAACTCCACTCAGAAGCCACAAAAACTTCCGATACATGGCCACCTTCGGCTTCCCGGCAGGCCGGGTCGTCGAGCCCCACTGCGCTAACCGCAAGGGGAAGCATTCCGGGCCTGCCGGCTACGGTCTGATGGTCAGTGTAGAACCTTACAGGGGTTATTCGGTAACGCAAAGTCTGACCAGAAATCATAGCGGCCCGAAATGAGTAGCCGCCAGACCTTATGTACTGGCGGCTTAACCGGACTAACTATTTTGATGCTGCTGCGCCGCTCATTCCTGGCGAACCATCTTGACCACCATCAGCACCACCGCTACCACCCTGGCCTCCCAGGCCGCCGGGTCCTGCATCACCTCCATTTCCACCATTTCCGGTGCCATCCCCGCTCCCTCCTGCGCCACCATTACCTCCATCAGAACCGCCAGCGCCGCCGTTTCCACCATTACCGTTACTGCCTTCGCCGGCGTTACCACCATCGCCACCGTCACCCGACCCGCTTCCGTCCCCGCCATCCCCGCCATCTCCATCAGCGTATGCTGCAACGCTGAAGAGAGAAGTTGCGGCTACAGCGACCATAGACACTCCGATACTCAGCGGGCGTACAAACGCCATCATCATAAAAATCCCGCTGAGGACTTTCCTGGCTGTACTGTTCATTCGATCACTCCCCTCAGTTTCTAAGCGCTGCCGTCTCCGCCATCACCACCGTTACCGCCAGGCGAGTTATCTCCGCTGCCCCCATCACCGCCGTCACCACCCTGTGCGCCTCCGCTTCCGCCAGTGCCACCGTCTCCTCCATCAGAATTTGCACCGCTCCCGGCGTCACCGCCGTTACCGCCGTCACCGGCTCCGGGTCCGGCACCACCGTTCCCACCATTGCCACCGTCGGCTACTGGCATCAGAGTGACGACCTTTTGCGGCGGGGTCTCAGCTTTCAGGGGGCCAGCACACAGGAGCAATACGCTTAACGCTGGTATTGTGAAATGTTTGAGCGTGAGTCTGCTAGATTGAACCGGTATTAACATGTTTTTCACCCCCCGAGCCACCATCGCCGCCGGCGCTGTGATCGGTATTTCCCCCGTTTCCGCCATTACCGCCGTCGGCAGAATCTGTTTGCGATTTATGTTTATGCTTATGGTGTTTATGGTGGGGGGCAGCACCTGCGCCATCGCCGCCATTTCCTCCGCTACCCCCGGGCCCACCTTCTCCCCCATTTCCACCGTTGGTACAGTCAGTGCCAGGAACGCCGTTTTTACCGTTTTGCCCATTTTGCCCGGCTGCCTGCCCATCCTGTCCGTTCAGGCGTTCACACGAGACGGTAATAAAACTAAAAGAAGGCAGGTGTGGAGCTGCGTCGGAGACAAGCGGCAGGCTTACAGAGGTAAGCATCATGAGTAACCTGATATTCAGATATTTCATTTTTTTCAATCCTTTAAAGGAACCGCCCTGAATTCAGGGCGGTTGGACTTGTATTCAACAAATACAATCAGGCGCCACCATCGCCACCATCGCCACCATCGCCACCTCCATCACCGTCACCCGACCCGTTTCCGTCACCAGACCCATTTCCGGTACCGTTGCTATCACCGCTTCCATTACCATTTCCGCTACCGTTATTGTTTCCTCCGTCGCCCCCATCACCACCGGGAGAATTAGCACCGCTACCGCCATCGCCACCATCACCCCCATTGGCATCACCAGTAAGAACTACATAGCCGTGATCGTGGAATTCTGTACTGGGGATGTGAACAGGAGCAGCCAGAGATAGCCTGGAGAGGAGTGTAAGGAAAATACCGAGACTTAAAGCTGTTTTACCATATTTCATAATATTCCCTTTTTCGTTTAGATAAGAAAATAGCGATTAAATAGGATCTGAATTTAAACAGCCGCTTCAGTTAATTGAATTTGAAATTAAATTAAAATTAGTAAAGCGTAAGGAAAATGATAGCAATGTTAAAAAATAATACTTAAGTAAAATTTAAAAGAAATCTCTTGGTGGATTCCTGAGTAAGTAATTAATTTAAAACAAATATAAACAGTTGCTTAGCTTGGTAATGTTTTACAATTTTTCATTTCTATCCATTTACCGGGTGAGAGCGTATGAAAAACCCCCTAACGTTTGATATATGAAAGTAATCTGTACTTTCCCACCCGAGAGATATAGGTGAGATGAGAGCGCTAAATATTACAAAAAGATTTCATTTTCTGTCAGGGTGCTCAATTTTATCATTTCATTTAAACAGCTTTGAAACTTATGCGCTTTAAAGTAATTTTTCTGCAATATGATCAAGGATGAAGATATAAATAGAAAATAATCATAATGCCCCTTCAGCTTCCCGGCAGGCCGGGTCGTCGAGCCCCACTGCGCTAACCGGCAAAGCCGGTAAGCTCCGCCGGAACGCGAAAGGCCACGCTCCGTGCCTGACGGCTAGGGTCTGATGGCTGAGTTCAACCCCTGCAGCGGGCGTGCGCCCGCGCGCTCACTGGCCACAAAAAGCCGTGGCCGCTGAAGACCGGACCGGCGAACGGCGCGCCGTCCGGGGCTGCGTCATGTTCACTTCCTGTTGTGCTGTTTTGATTCTCCGCGCCCCTCCGCCGTGCAGAAACCTGCCACACGGGCGGCCTCTCGCAAGGGTCGCAGGCTAAACGGCGGCACCCGGTCCCTCCGGGCTGCGGCTTTGCCGTTTCCCCCTGCGCGATGCCTTTACCCCGCGTGCCCGTTCTGCCCTCACGGCGAAGGAACTCAGAGAAACATCACTTAACCCTGAAGAGGAGAGCAACATGTCACAGCAGAACGTCAACACCCCGGCTCAGAAATCTAAAGAATCATCTCCTTTAAAAGCAAAGGCCCCGCGTCGCAGCGCTAAAGTGAAGGCTGACAACGACGCTGCGGCGGTAGAGCAGGCACTGGAGAAAGTGGAAATTGAGATGATCCCGCTTTCACGTCTGACCGTATCGCCCCTGAACGTGCGCAGCCGGGTTTACGTCCAGTCGCGCATCGACTCGCTGGCCGCCACCATCCAGAACGTGGGGCTGCTGCACAACCTGATCGCGCACGATATGCCCGACGGGATGCTGGGTGTCGCCTGCGGCGGTCGCCGCCTGACCGCGCTGCAGCAGCTGCTGGCGCAGGGTATTTACCAGCCCGATCAGCCGATCCCCGTTAAGCGGGTGTCTGAAGAACTGGCCCGCGCGGCCTCAATGGTGGAAAACGGCGAGCGCGAGGATATGCACCCCGCCGAGCAGATTGCCGGATTTCAGGCGCTGGCCGCAGAAGGCAAAACGCCCGCGCAGATAGCTGACCTCATGGGGTACAGCTCCCGCCACGTGCAGCGCTGCCTGAAGCTTTCCGGCCTCGCGCCCGCCATCCTTGACGAGCTGGCTGCTGACAACATCACCATTGAGCAGTGCCAGGCGCTGACGCTCGCTGACTCCCATGAACGTCAGGTGGAAGTGTGGGAACAGGCCTCCGGTTACTACAATCCGTCAGCGGACGTTATCCGCAATCTGATTACCTCCTCGGAAACGGAAATCCGCCGCTCCCACAAGTTTGCTTTCGTGGGTAAAGACGCGTACCTGGCCGCAGGCGGCACCATCCGCACCGACCTGTTCAGCGGGGATGACGAGGGCTACATCGATACCGCCCTGGTGGAGAGCCTCGCGCTGGAAAAACTGCAGCAGACGGCGGCAGCCGTGCTGCAGGAGGAGGGGTTTGCCTGGACGGAAGTGAGAATTGACGGCCGGATGCACGGCTGGGACAGCAAAATTAAGCGCAGCTATGTTGTGCCGGAGGATCGTTGCCCGGACTACACCCCGGAAGAAGATGCAGAGGTCAGCGAGCTGCGCGCGCAGTGGCGTCTTACCGACGATGAAGCGCTGAAGCCGCAGCTGAAAGCGCAGATTGCCGTCATTGAGAACGCAGCGGATAAACGTCGCTGGGCAGCGCTGGACAAGGACAAAACGGGCGCGGTCATCTGTTATGAGTTCGGCACGTGCGTGATTCAGCGCGGAGTGCAGCGCGTGGCTGACCTGCCGAAGAAAACCACGCCCGCCAGCAGGGATGATATGCAGGCGCTCTCTGAAGGCTATTCGGCGGCGCTTGTCCGCGCCATGTCCTGTGAGCGGTCGCTGGCGGTGCAGGCCTCGCTCAGCGCAAAGCCGGATATTTCGGTCGCCATGCTGACCTGGACCTTGTGCCGCACCACCTTCAGCCACGGCAGCTATGACAGCACCCCGATGAAAATCAGCCTCACGGATAACAGCGCCGCGCTGGTTTCCGACTCAGCGGCAAAAGAGGAGGGGAAGGCGTGGCAGTTTATGCAGCAGCAGAAGGCTGACTGGCAGGCGCGGCTGCCGGAGAACTGGGCGCACGACTTCCGCTGGCTGCTGTCGTGGAGCACGGACGACGTACACGGGTTGCTGGGATTCTGCAGCGCCACGGCGGTGTGCTGCTTCCAGGATCGCGTCTACGGGCGCAGCCAGACCAGTAACCTCGATGCGCTGGAGTCCGCGATGGGGTTTGACCTGGCCGACTGGTGGCAGCCGACCGCCGGAGGGTTCTTCAGGCGCATCAGTAAAGAGCAGATTGCCGGGGCGCTCGCGGAGGCGGGCAAAACGGGCAACGCGAAGGACGCTGAGAAAATGAAGAAAGGTGACGCCGCCGACTTTGCGGAGTCCTGCCTGAAGGGCACACGCTGGGTGCCGCAGTGGATGAAGCCGCTGCAGTCCGGTACGGCGGTAAACGGCAGCGCAGACGCGAACGACAGCGAAAGCTGAAAGCGGCAGGCCGCCCGGAGGGGCGGTCATTCAACCCGGAGAAAAATCATGAACATCATCCCCCGATCTCTTTCGCTCGTGCCTGCCTGTCCGTATACGCGTGCGGTCAGCCTGGCGATTGCTGACGTTGAAAAGCGCCTGCAGGGTAGCGCACAGCGCGGTGCCCATCCGTATGCCAGCGCGTTTCTGCGTTATTACTGCGACACCCGCACGGTGACATCAGACCATCTGCGCCGCATCGTGCCGGAATATTCCCCGCGCGATCGCTTTTCGCCCGCAGCGGTGGAATACATGACCGCGCTGGATACGCTGATTGCCTCACGGGGTGAGCGTTGCCCGTCACCGCTGCCGCAGGACACCGCGCCCAGATTGTTTCCGGTGACGGCGCTGAGGCAGCGCGAACGCCTGGATAAACGCAGCGCAAACCGTATCGACAGGCAGGCCAGCACCGAACGCAGGCAGCGCGAGCAGAAGCTCAGAAGTTACCAGCAGCGCCTCAGACAGTCGGCCATTGAATTACAGTTTCAGACGCCGCTGACGGTGGGCTCATGGTATGCGCGGCAGCAGGAGCAGGAGTTCTTTGAATCCGACGTTTTTCACCTGGTAATAGCATGGCTGCCGAAGTTTACCTCCTGCCGCTATCTGGATCCTGCCTGGTATTGGGAGGAGCCGCTCTGGCGACTCATGCTCGACATTCAGGCCGAAGTCAGTGGCGCGACGGAGGCGGCGCTGGATGCTGACAGGCTGGCGCTGCCGAACCGGCTGATGCTGAAACGCTGAAGGTAACAGCCCCGTGCGCTTTCACCGCGCGGGGCAATCTGTTGAAATACCCTGATCCTGTGAATCAGGAGTCATCTTGAAAAGGACAATTAATGACACACGTATTTGTATATCTCGTTATTGCGACCGGCGTGCACGGTGGCAGCAGCTGGAACGTCACGCCCATGCCTAACATGGACGTCTGCGAACAGTTCAGGGAAAGCATAACTAAACCCCGGGGCATTATGTCCGATTTCCCCCGTGCAGGTATGGTGCGCTGCATCGAGACAAAGACCGATAAGCCCGTTAATCCTTAAACCGGAGTGAGGTATCTGACATGAGTTTCTGGCTTCTGGCCGCCGTGCTGAATGGCATCTGGGTCACCCTCTTTTATTTTGTTTTTCCGCATGCGCTCACCCCGACCGAATACGCAATGGGTATCGTAATTTGCGTGCTGCTGGCGAGGGTGATGGCATCCAGGGCAAATGAACCTGCGGGCGATAAGCTGGCGATTGTGCTGCTGAAAGGGCTGATCCCGTTGTCCGGTCTGGGGCTTCTCGTCTGGGGTTCCTGGCTGTCTCGGAGCGCCGAAGCGCTCACGGACGCAGCAGAGAGCGCGGATGAGGTGAGCAGTACATTTGGCGGCGGACTGCCATACGTTGTAATGGCGCTGGGCATCATGCTGCTGGTAACGGGTTACCGGATACTGCGGCGTTAAACCCGGCGGCCCTGCGGGCCGGAAAACCCGGTGCTGACGCACCGGCTCTCTCCCTTCGCCTGCGCTTTCTCCCGGGGTCTGATCTTCTCTGCGTCTTCTCTTCTTTCTTCCTGCTGCAGTCATTCTGCTTTTGCGTTTGTCTCTGCTTTTTCTTTTGCCGGATGTTTCCCTGAATTCCTGCCCCCACAAGGTCACGGACCATGGCCCCCTTCGGCTCCCCGGCAGGCCGGGTCGTCGAGCCCTACTGCGCTAACCGGCATAGCCGGTAAGCTCCGCCGGACCTCAAAGGGACGCGTTCCGGGCCTGACGGCTAGGGTCTGATGGCTGAGAGTCAACCCCTGCAGCGGGCATGCGCCCGCGCGTTCACTGGCCACAAAAAGCCGTGGCCGCTGAGGACCGGACCGGCGTAGCCGTCCGGGGTGTGTTCGTGCTCATCTCCCCTCCGGCTGCGCATGTTCCGGCCAGCCCGTTGCGGAGGGCTTTTCGTAGCACCGCCGGTTCGT
>NZ_VOQX01000072.1:0-23942 GCF_016643525.1 Pantoea sp. Morm
ATCGCAATTATCCTGCAACGTGAAATTAAAGACCCGCGCCTTGGCATGATGGTAACGGTATCCGGCGTAGAAGTGTCGCGCGACCTGGCGTATGCCAAAGTCTTCGTGACCTTTTTGAATGACCAGGATGAAGATGCGGTAAAAAATGGTCTGAAGGCGCTGAAAGAAGCCTCAGGTTATATCCGTATTCTGGTGGGGAAAGCGATGCGTCTGCGTATCGTACCTGAACTGACCTTCTTCTATGACAACTCGCTGATCGAAGGGATGCGCATGTCTAACCTGGTCAGCAACGTGATCAAAAGTGACGTTGAGCGTCGTGGCGAAAGCCCGGCGGAAGATGACAAGGAGGACTAATGAGTCGTCCTCGTCGTCGCGGTCGCGACGTCCACGGTGTGTTTTTGCTGGATAAGCATCAGGGCGCATCCTCGAACGATGTGCTGCAGAAAGTGAAGCGTCTGTTCCATGCTAACAAAGCGGGTCACACGGGTGCGCTTGATCCCCTGGCAACAGGCATGCTGCCGATCTGCCTCGGTGAAGCGACGAAGTTCTCGCAGTTCCTGCTCGATTCCGATAAACGCTATCGCGTTATTGCCCGCCTCGGCGAGCGTACGGATACCTCAGACGCTGATGGCAATGTCGTCGAAACGCGCCCGGTGACCTTCAATCAAGCCCAGCTTGATGCGGCGCTGGAGAGCTTCCGTGGTGACACCTTACAAGTACCCACCATGTTCTCTGCGTTGAAGTACCAAGGCCGCAAGCTGTATGAATACGCGCGTGAAGGCATTACCGTTCCGCGTGAAGCACGTCCGATCACCGTGTTTGAACTGCAGTTTATTCGCTGGGAAGGGGATGAGCTGGAGCTGGAAATTCACGTTTCCAAGGGCACTTATATTCGCACCATCATCGATGACCTCGGCGAGAAGCTCGGCTGCGGCGCACATGTGATTATGTTGCGTCGTTTGCAGGTGGCTAAGTATCCGATTGATCGCATGATCACCTTTGAGCAGTTGCAGGCGATGGCGGCTGAAGCCAACGCAGCAGAAACGCCAGACTACCGTGCACTGGATGCACTGCTGCTGCCAATGGATAGCCCTGCGGAGGAGTTCCCCATCGTCAATTTGCTGCCCTCTGTCGCCGCTTATTTCAAGCAGGGGATGCCGGTGCAGGTGGCGAATGCGCCTGAACAGGGATTGGTGCGTGTTACCGAAGGTGAAGAGCACAAATTTATCGGCATGGCTGAAATCGCGGAAGATGGGCGCGTAGCGCCGCGTCGTCTGGTGGTCGAGTTTCCCGCCTAATCAACACATTCACGTTTGAGCTAACGGCGCATTTGCGTTGCAATCAGGCGAAGAGTAGAATAGCGCGGCTTTTAAAGCGGGCTGCTGAATTAGAGATCGGCACCCAACCATTCATTTATTATTTCGGAGTTTATTATGTCTCTAAGCGTAGAAGCTAAAGCAGAGATCGTTGCTAAATTCGGTCGTGGTGCTAACGACAGCGGTTCAACTGAAGTTCAGGTTGCTCTGCTGACTGCTCAGATTAACCACCTGCAGGGTCACTTCTCTGAGCACAAAAAAGACCACCACAGCCGTCGCGGTCTGCTGCGCATGGTATCTCAGCGTCGTAAGCTGCTGGACTACCTGAAGCGTAAAGACGTTGCACGTTACACCAGCCTGATCGAAACCCTGGGTCTGCGTCGCTAAGTCTGAAGAATCTGATCAACGATGTAGCACATGCACTATGCAGAAAAGCGCATCTGACGATCAGATTTGTGCGAGTTTCGCGAAAAGGGGGCCTTTATGGCCCCTTTTTTCGAGCAATCCGCAGCATTCCGTACCAAACTCATGTATTGTTGCTGAGAGTGATCTTTGCTTGCAGCGTTTCGCGCGGCTAATGAGAGGCTTTACCGCATGAGCGGTTGAAGATTGTCATTAGTCGCGAGGATGCAACTAAAGATCGGTAAACCCCGGCGAGCCAAAGAGCGCTCTGCCCCTCGAATTTAAGGACTTAAATTTTGCTGAACCCGATCGTACGCAAATTCCAATATGGTCAGCATACCGTCACGCTGGAAACCGGCATGATGGCGCGCCAGGCCACTGCAGCAGTTATGGCTAGCATGGACGACACAGCGGTATTTGTTACCGTTGTTGGCCAGAAAAAAACCAAACCAGGTCAGGATTTCTTCCCGCTGACGGTTAACTATCAGGAGCGTACTTACGCTGCTGGTCGTATCCCGGGTAGCTTCTTCCGTCGTGAAGGCCGTCCAAGCGAAGGTGAAACCCTGATTTCTCGTCTGATTGACCGTCCAGTGCGTCCACTGTTCCCGGAAGGTTTCATCAACGAAGTACAGGTTATTGCGACCGTTGTTTCTGTAAACCCGCAGGTTAACCCGGACATCGTTGCGATGATCGGTGCTTCTGCTGCATTAGCGCTGTCTGGTCTGCCATTCAACGGCCCAATCGGTGCTGCACGCGTAGGTTACATCAACGATCAATACGTACTGAACCCAACTGCTGATGAGATCAAAACCTCACGTCTGGACCTGGTGGTTGCCGGTACTCAGAACGCGGTTCTGATGGTTGAATCTGAAGCGGAAGTGCTGACCGAAGATCAGATGCTGGGTGCTGTGGTGTTCGGCCACGATCAGCAGCAGGTTGTTATCGAAAACATCAACGCGCTGGTTGCTGAAGCGGGCAAACCACGTTGGGATTGGCAGCCAGAGCCAGCGAACGATGCACTGATTGCACGTGTTGCTGCACTGGCAGAAGCCGGTATCGCTGATGCTTACCGCATCACTGATAAGCAAGAGCGTTACACTCAGGTTGGCGCAGTAAAAGATGCCACCATCGCTGCACTGCAGGCTGAAGATGAATCATTAGATGCTGGCGAAATCGCTGACATCGTTCACGATCTCGAGAAGAGCGTTGTGCGTAGCCGTATCATCCGTGGTGAGCCACGTATCGATGGCCGCGAAAAAGATATGATTCGTGGTCTGGATGTACGTACTGGCGTGCTGCCACGTACTCACGGTTCTTCTCTGTTCACCCGTGGTGAAACGCAGGCACTGGTTACCGCAACACTGGGTACCGCCCGTGATGCGCAGAACCTGGATGAGCTGATGGGCGAGCGTACTGATAGCTTCCTGTTCCACTACAACTTCCCTCCATACTCAGTGGGCGAAACCGGCATGGTTGGCTCACCGAAGCGTCGTGAAATTGGTCACGGTCGTCTGGCGAAGCGTGGCGTGCTGGCAGTGATGCCGAAGCAGGAAGAGTTCCCGTACACCGTCCGTGTGGTGTCAGAAATCACCGAATCTAACGGTTCTTCTTCAATGGCTTCTGTGTGTGGTGCTTCTCTGGCACTGATGGACGCAGGCGTACCGATCAAAGCAGCCGTAGCCGGTATCGCGATGGGTCTGGTCAAAGAAAATGAGAACTTCGTGGTTCTGTCTGACATCCTGGGCGATGAAGATCACCTCGGCGATATGGACTTCAAAGTAGCGGGCAGCCGCGACGGTATCACTGCGTTGCAGATGGATATCAAAATTGAAGGTATCACCCGTGAGATCATGCAGGTTGCACTGAATCAGGCTAAGGGCGCGCGTCTGCACATCCTGAGCGTGATGGAGCAGGCCATCAGCACCCCACGTCAGGAAATTTCTGAATTTGCACCGCGCATTTACACCATCAAGATCAATTCAGACAAGATCAAAGATGTTATCGGTAAAGGCGGTTCTGTTATCCGTGCGCTGACCGAAGAAACCGGCACCACCATCGAAATCGAAGATGATGGCACCGTGAAAATCGCAGCAACCGACGGTAACAAAGCGAAAGAAGCGATTCGTCGTATCGAAGAGATCACCGCTGAAATCGAAGTGGGTCGTATCTATTCTGGTAAAGTGACGCGTATCGTTGATTTCGGTGCCTTCGTGGCAATCGGCGGCGGTAAAGAAGGTTTAGTACACATTTCTCAGATCGCTGATAAGCGTGTTGAGAAAGTGACCGACTATCTGCAGATGGGTCAGGAAGTTCCAGTGAAAGTGATGGAAGTGGACCGTCAGGGCCGCGTACGCCTGAGCATCAAAGAAGCGACAGAGCAGAAACCAGCGGAAGAAACCCCTGCTGCAACGAATGCATCTGACGCCGAGTAAGCGTTTACTGATTGGCCTCTCCCTGCTTTTCGGGGAGAGGTATTTGGATCATCGCGAGGGCGGGAATCCTTGTGCACAGCAGGCGGATGACAGGATGGTTATCCCAATGTTTGTATTCGGGAGTGGGAAATGAAGCCTTTTTTGCGCTGGTGTTTTGTTGCGACAGCTATCACGCTGGCAGGATGCAGCAACTCCAATTGGCGTAAGAACGAAGTTCTGGCAGTACCTTTGCAGCCCACACTGCAGCAAGAGGTTATTCTGGCGCGAATGGAACAAATTCTTGCCAGTCGGGCCCTGACCGATGATGAACGCGCACAGCTGTTATATGAGCGCGGAGTGTTGTATGATAGTCTGGGTCTGAGGGCATTAGCGCGAAACGATTTCTCGCAAGCGCTGTCTATCAGACCGGATATGCCGGAAGTGTTTAACTATCTCGGCATTTACTTAACGCAGGCAGGCAATTTTGATGCTGCCTATGAAGCGTTTGATTCTGTACTTGAGCTTGATCCAACTTACAACTATGCGCATTTAAACCGTGGTATCGCCCTCTATTACGGCGGTCGATACAAGTTAGCGCAAGATGATCTGCTGGCGTTTTATCAAGACGATCCTAACGATCCGTTCCGCAGCCTGTGGCTCTACCTCGTTGAACGCGAGATGGATGCCGACAAGGCAAAAGTGACGCTCCAACAGCGTTACGATAAGGCGGCTAAGGACCAATGGGGATGGAATATTGTCGAGTTCTACCTGGGCGACATCAGTGAAAAAACATTGATGGAACGTCTCAAGGCGGACGCAACGGATAACACCTCGCTCGCTGAACATCTCAGTGAAACCAACTTCTATTTAGGTAAGTACTACCTAAGTCTGGGGGAGAAGGACGACGCGAAAGCGTTGTTCAAACTGGCGGTGGCCAACAACGTCAATAACTTTGTTGAACACCGATACGCATTGTTGGAACTGGCGCAACTCGGCCAGACACAAGACGATTTATCAGAATCTGACCAGCAATAGCTGACGAACTTTTATTGCCTGATTTACCCGTAAAGTCATCGCCTGAACAGGTGAGGGCTTTTCTGTTCGTCAAAACTTCTAATTTGAGCCGGTTCACACTTTTTGATGAAAATGACTGAAAGTTTTCACGACGAGTTATGTAGACTGGCCGCCGCAATCTAAGAGGCACGTGTACTACATGACTGATATTCAAACCACTTTTGCTGATCTGGGCCTGAACGCCGACATCCTCGAATCACTGAACGGTATGGGCTACGTTAAGCCATCGCCAATCCAGGCTGAGTGTATTCCTCACCTGCTGGCGGGCCGTGATGTGCTGGGTATGGCGCAGACCGGTAGTGGTAAAACAGCAGCGTTCTCGCTGCCGCTGCTGAACAACGTTGATCCTTCTGTCCGCGCACCGCAAATCCTGGTGCTGGCGCCGACCCGCGAACTGGCGGTTCAGGTGGCTGAAGCGATGACAGAATTCTCTAAACACATGCGCGGTATTAATGTCGTGGCCCTGTACGGTGGCCAGCGTTATGACGTGCAGCTGCGCGCACTGCGCCAGGGTCCACAGATCGTGGTTGGTACCCCGGGTCGTCTGCTGGATCACCTGAAACGCGGTACCCTGGACCTGTCCAGCCTGCGTGGTCTGGTACTGGACGAAGCCGATGAAATGCTGCGTATGGGCTTCATCGAAGACGTTGAAACCATCATGGCGCAGATCCCGGAAGGTCATCAGACCGCACTGTTCTCTGCAACCATGCCGGAAGCGATTCGCCGTATCACTAAGCGTTTCATGAAGGATCCGCAGGAAGTGCGCATCCAGTCCAGCATCACTACACGCCCGGACATTTCTCAGTCTTACTGGACCGCTTACGGCCGTAAGTCTGACGCTCTGGTGCGCTTCCTCGAAGCGGAAGACTTCGATGCTGCCATCATCTTCGTGCGCACCAAAAATGCCACGCTGGAAGTCGCAGAAACGCTGGAGCGTAACGGCTACAACAGCGCCGCGCTGAACGGTGACATGAACCAGGCGCTGCGTGAGCAGACGCTGGAGCGCCTGAAAGACGGTCGTCTGGATATCCTGATCGCGACTGACGTTGCGGCCCGTGGTCTGGACGTTGAGCGTATTAGCCTGGTGGTTAACTACGACATCCCGATGGATGCCGAATCGTATGTGCACCGTATCGGCCGTACCGGTCGTGCGGGTCGTGCTGGCCGTGCGCTGCTGTTCGTTGAGAACCGCGAGCGTCGTCTGCTGCGCAACATCGAACGCACCATGAAGCTGACTATTCCGGAAGTTGAGCTGCCTAACGCCGAGCTGCTGAGTCAGCGTCGTCTGGCGCAGTTCGCTGCGAAAGTTCAGCAGCAGCTGGAAAGCAGCGATCTGGATCAGTACCGTGCGCTGCTGGCTAAAATGCAGCCAGAAGAAGAGCTGGATATGGAAACGCTGGCCGCTGCACTGCTGAAAATGGCGCAGGGCGAACGTCCACTGATTCTGCCACCAGATGCACCACGTCCACAGCGTCGTGAATTCCGCGATCGCGATGAGCGTGGCGGCGACCGTCCACGCCGTGACAGCCGCGAAGGTGGCGATCGTCCACGTCGCGAACGTCGTGACGTTGGCGAAATGCAGCTGTACCGCATTGAAGTGGGCCGTGATGACGGTGTTGAAGTGCGTCATATCGTGGGCGCGATTGCTAACGAAGGCGACATCAGCAGCCGTTACATCGGTAACATCAAGCTGTTTGGTACTCACTCCACTATCGAGCTGCCAAAAGGCATGCCGGGTGAAGTCCTGCAGCACTTCACGCGTACGCGTATTCTCAACAAGCCGATGAATATGCAGCTGCTGGGCGATGCACAGCCACACGAGCGCACCGAGCGTCGTAGCGGCGGTCGTGACTTCGGTGGTGAGCGTCGTGGTAACCGCGAGGGTGGCAACCGTGAAGGTGGCGCACCTCGTCGTTTCTCTGAGCGTCGCGAAGGCGGTCGTGAAGGCGGACGTTTCAGCCGTGAAGGTGGCCGTGGCCCACGTCGCGACGAAGGTGCAGCTGCACCACGTCGCCGTGATGCATAAGCGTTAATCGCTTAAAAATAAAAAGGACGCGCAAGCGTCCTTTTTTTATGTCTGTAACGCGGGCTTTACACGCCGCCGGCAATCAGCACCCGCTCACCGGTAACATAAGCCGACTCTTCCGACGCCAGAAACAGCGCCACCTGCGCCACATCCTCCGGCAGGCCAAAGCGTCCCAGCGGCGTGGCCGCGATCAGCTGCGCTTTAAATTCCGCATTCATTTTTTTCGCTGCCAGCAGCCCTTCGGTCAGAATGATCCCCGGCGCCAGCGCGTTGACGCGAATATTACGCGGGCCCAGCTCACGTGCCAGCCCCTGCGTTAAGGTATCGATTGCGCCTTTGGTCGCTGACCACAGTACCGAGCCGGGCAGGCTGCGCTGGCTGTTTAGCGCGCTGAGGTTGATGATACAGCCGCCGCGCGCCGGGAAATGCTGCGCCGCCTGCTGGCACACCAGCAGCGTACCGAGCAGATTGACGTTGAGCTGTTGCTGCATGTCGCTGACGCTGAGGCTGGCGAAGTCGCCATGGTGAAACATGCCGGCGTTGTTGACCACGATGTCTGGCGCGCCAAACTGCGCAATACTGCTGGCGAACAGGCGCTGCACGTCAGCTTCACGGGATATATCGGCCTGTACGGCGATGGCGTCGCTTCCCAGCGCACAGATATCGGTCACCACATCCGCTGCGCCCGCTTCATCCTGACGATAATTCACCACCACCCGGGCGCCGGCCGCGGCGAAAGTCATGGCGATGGCGGCGCCAATGCCTTTCGACGCGCCCGTCACCAGCGCAATTTTGCCTTCAAGTGCTTGCATTGTGTCTCTCCACCTGAGATTTCGGGTGAGTAAAGCATGCGCTGTTGCCGCTTTGTGCGGTAGCGCAATCCTGCAAGCTTTTTGCACGATCCTGCAAATCTGTGGCGCAGGGACTAGGCGCAACCGCATCGGCAGGTAAGAATGGGGATTCAGTGATTTTTCATCGCGGAGTGCATAACGCATGATTCATCAGGAACAGTGGCAGCAGCTGGTGGCGATGATTGCCCGTCACGCGCAGCAGGATGGGCGCACCGCCAGCGCGATTGATTTTCTCTCTTTTGGCCGCAGCTCGCACCCCTCCAGCCTGGCGCACATTGCCAGCTGGGCGGGGTTTGCGCTGATGGCCCAGGGCCAGAAAGCACTGCGCATGGGCGATGATGTGATGCATTACGGGCCGGGCGATCTGCTGCTGGTCACCATGGACATGCCGGTGCAGTCCTGCGTGGTGCTGGCGACGCCAGAGAAACCCTGTCTTGGCGTCGGCATCACCATCAACGAAGCGCGTCTGCTGCGCTATCTGGAGCATTTCCCGCCGCAGCAGATTGGCAGCGCTGCCCCCGAACGCAGCATTACCGTCCATAAAGTCGCGCCACCGCTGGTGGATGCGGTGATGCGGCTGGTGGCGCTGCTGGATCAGCCCCAGGATATCGCCGCGCTGGCACCGCTGATTGAGCAGGAGATTTTCTATCGCCTGCTGACCGGGCCGGAAGGGCCGCGCATTCTGAACATGGCGCTGACCGAGCGCCCGGGCAACAAAGTGGCGCGCGCGGCGCGCTGGCTGCGCGAAAACTTTCATCAACCGCTGAAGGTGGATCAGCTGGCCAGCAGCGTTGGCATGAGCATTTCATCGCTGCACCATCACTTTAAAGCGGTTACGGCGATGACGCCGATGCAGTATCAGAAGCAGCTGCGGCTCAACGAAGCGCGCCGGTTGATGATGATTGAGAAGCTGGATGCCGGGACGGCGGGCTATCGGGTGGGCTATCAGAGTGCGTCGCAGTTCAGCCGGGAGTACAGCCGTTTTTATGGCCAGTCTCCGGCGCGCGATGTGCGCAAGATGGCGGTGGGGCCGGAAGGACTACTCTCCCCACCGCAGTAAGGCTTACAGCGTGCGTGCGGCTTCCATCGCCAGCGCGAACGAACGCAGGCGCGCCTGCGGATCGTAAATCTGGCCGTTGACCATGATCTCATCCGCCTGGGTTTCGCGCAGCAGCGCGGCAAGGCCGTGGCGCACTTTATCTTTATCGCCCACCACCGACATGCTCAGCGCCTGCTGCACGCCATACTGTTCGGACGGCGACCACAGGTTATCCATGTTCTCCACCGGCGCCGGCAGCGGGCCGGGCTTGCCGCGACGCAGATTAATGAACTGCTGCTGCATCGAGGTGAACAGGAAGCGCGCATCACGATCGCTGTCTGCCGCCACCACGTTGACGCACACCATAGCGTAAGGTTTTGCCAGACGCGCAGAGGGCTGGAATTTTTCGCGATACAGTTGTAGCGCCTGCAACAGCAGGTCTGGCGCGAAGTGCGAAGCAAAGGCAAACGGCAGACCAAGCTGCGCCGCCAGCTGCGCGCTATACAGGCTGGAACCCAGCAGCCACACCGGAATTTTCAGTCCGAGGCCAGGCACCGGCTGCACCGGCGGATGTTCGCCCTCTTCGGTATCAAACCAGCGGATCAGATCGGCCACATCTTCCGGGAAGCTGTCGGCCTGGGCGCTCGAAAGATGACGGCGCAGCGCCAGCATGGTGCGCTGATCGGAGCCGGGCGCGCGGCCCAGTCCGAGATCGATACGGCCAGGGTAGAGGGATTCCAGGGTGCCAAACTGTTCGGCAATCACCAGCGGTGCGTGGTTGGGCAGCATGATGCCGCCGGAGCCGAGGCGCAGCGTTTCGGTGTTAGCGGCGAGATAGCCAATCAGCACCGACGTTGCGGCGCTGGCGATGCCGGTCATGTTGTGGTGTTCGGCCAGCCAGTAGCGATGAAAGCCAAGGGCTTCAGCCTGACGCGCCAGCGCCAGCGAATTATGGAAGGCATCGCGCGCAGACGAGCCTTGCGGAATGGGGGCCAGATCCAGCACGGACAGGCGAACAGTTTTCTTCTCAGACATGGGTACTCCAGCAAAGGATGGCGCAGGTGATAAGTAAACCTGCACCAGTCAGTATTACGCATCATTACCCATATTAAAACTGCTAATAACGGCAGGAATATAGCCGGAATGTGCCTTTAACCGCCGCTATCCAGCGCCATTCCGGCCAGGCGGCGCCAGTAACCGTTGCTGTCGCTGCCGCGCGCCATCATCAGCGGCGCTTCACCCGCTTCGTTAGCGCGGAAGCGATCAACCTGTGCCAGCGTGCTCTCATCCTGCGGCGACAGGCGCACAATATCGATCCAGCCATGCATACCGGCAAGATCGTTGCCAAGGTTGTAACAGTAGCCGCTCATGGTCTGAATGCCGTTCAGGACAAATACCTGCTGGCCCTCCTGCGACAGCACGCGGCGCCCGGTGGGATAATCAATACAGCAGGTCTGGCAATCATCTTTGGCACGGTTTTCGGAACGCGCGGTAAAACAGCGCGCCGATAGCGCCAGCGGCAGATGGCCGTAGCCGAGCACTTCAACCTCAAACCGGTCGCGCAGGCCAGCGTCATGGCACTGCTGCAACAGCTGAATCAGCCAGTCGCGTGACATCTCCACCGGCATGCACCAGCGCGTCATGCCCTCCTGCAGCAGCAGCTGGAGCGTCTGCGCGTTATACACATTCAGGGTAGGACCGGCGACAAACGGCAGTTTGCGCTCTGCCGCCATGTTCACGGTGCCGATATCGTTGGCTTCCAGTAAGAACTCACCGTTTTCAACATAGCGGCGCAGCTCTTTGACTTCCGAAGGGGACTGCAGCAGCGCCAGCGTGCTCAGCACCACCTGTTTGCCGCTGGCCGCCAGCGTGCGGCCCATCTCCATCCACTGACTGAACGCGGTGGCGCGACGTTTGCTGCACACCGCTTCGCCGAGGTAGACAATCTCTGCGCTGCTCTCTGCGGCGCGCTGGTAAAACTGCTCCAGCGTATCGGTAGGCCAGTACCACAGCACCGGGCCGATGGCGTATTTCATACGGTCTCCTTATTGCCAGTCGCGGTGATAGGCGCCGAGCGTGGTCTGGCTGCCTTCAGAAAGTTCACCGAGCGCGCGCATCCACGGCGCCTGCACCGTGAATTGTTGCGGATCGGCCATGCAGCGATCGATCGCCTGACGCCACACTTTCGCCACCTGTGCCACATAGGCCGGGCTGCGCTGGCGTCCCTCAATTTTCACCGAGGCGATATTGGCGCGCAGCAGCTCTGGCAGCAGCGCCAGGGTATTCAGGCTGGTGGGCTCCTCCAGCACGTGATAGCGCTGGTTATCCACCTCGTAGCGCCCTTTACACAGCGTCGGATAGCCCGCGCTCTCATCGGCGGCGTAACGGTCAATCAGCACTTCGTTCAGGCGCGACTCCATGCCCTGTGCCGTCTGCTGCCAGCGCACAAATTTGGCCGGTGAACAGGCGCCCGCGCTGTTCGGCGACTCGCCGGTCAGCCACGACGAGAGATAGCAGCGGCCTTCGGCCATGATGCACAGGCTGCCAAAGGCGAATACTTCGAGCGGCACCGGCGTTTCGCGCGCCAGCTGCTTCACCTGGTGCATCGACAGCACGCGCGGCAGCACCACGCGGCTCAGCGCAAAGTGGCGGTGATAAAACTGAATGGCCTGCAGATTGGTGGCGGACGCCTGCACTGACAGGTGACGTTCAACCTGCGGGTAGCGGCTGGCGGCGTACTCCAGCGTGGCGATATCGGCCAGAATCAGCGCATCGGCACCGTTCTGTGCGGCGACGTCAATGGCGCTTTGCCAGCGGTTAAGGCCGTCAGGATGGGCGAAGGTGTTGATCGCCACGTGCAGTTTACGCCGGTGCTGATGCAGGAAGCGCGCGGCTTCTGCCAGTTTCTTATCGGTAAAATTGAGGCCAGCAAAGTGGCGGGCGTTGGTGTCATCTTTCAGGCCGACGTACACCGCGTCAGCGCCGTGCTCCACCGCCGATTTCAGCGCAGGTAAATTCCCCGCCGGACACAGCAGTTCCATACAATTTCCTCCCCCGGATTCTGAACGCCGTTGAGTGTAAGGAAGCGCAGGTGCTGCAATGTTGATTTAAGGCAGTGAAAGCGGGATTGCCAGGGCGGAATGGAGAATTTTCGCACAGACGCGGGGCGATTTCCTTGATCCCGGTTGAGGCGAAAGCCGTCGGATGTGGCAATATAGATAAAATTTTCTCAAGGGAGTGCAGCGCATGTTCGCACGCTTACGCGGCCTGTTAATTGAAAAAGGGCCGGAATTCCTCGCTTTACCGGTGTCGCTAACACCATTCGCCGTGAAAAAAACGGTTTTGCAACAACTCCTAAACTGGCAATTTCGTCATGCTTTGGCTGAAGGTGAGTTAGACTTTCTGCAAGGGCGTTATCTCGGCATTGAGATCGCGGACGTCAATCTGCGCTGGATCACCACGCTGCAGGACGGGCGCCTGACCGTTTCGCGCGACGCCGAAGCAGATGTCTGGTTTCGTGGCGAAGCCAACGATCTGCTGCTGGTAGCAGCACGCAAAGCCGACCCCGATATGTTGTTCTTTCAGCGCCGTCTGGTGATTGAGGGCGACACGGAGCTGGGACTGGAGGTGAAGAATCTGATGGATGCCATAGAACTGGACGCCATGCCCACGCCATTGCGTACGGGGTTGCTGCAGCTGGCTGCTTTTGTTGAGGCAGGAATGACACAGGACGCGAAGGCCGCTGAGGCGCGCGCGGGGATCTCATGTTGATTCGTACTGAAATTGGTGTGGACGCGGCAGGCATCGACAGCCTGTTAAAGCGCAGTTTTGCCACCGCAGCCGAAGCGGAACTGGTACAGCAGCTGCGTGAAGACGGTTTACTCACGCTGGGCGTGGTGGCTACCGATGACGAAGGCCAGGTGCTGGGTTATGCCGCCTTCAGTCCGGTGACGTTGCAGGGCGAGGATCGTAACTGGGTGGCGCTGGCGCCGCTGGCGGTTGATGCCTCGGTGCGCAGTCAGGGCATTGCTAAACAGCTGGTGTATGAAGGGCTCGATTCGCTCAATGAGTTCAGCTACAGCGCCGTGGTGGTGCTGGGCGATCCGCAGTTCTACAATCCGCTCGGCTTTGAGCCGGCGGCGCGTCACGGCCTGCACTGCCGCTGGCCCGGCAGCGAAGCGGCGTTTCAGGTGTATAAACTGGCGGACGATGCGTTCGATGGGGCAGAAGGGCTGATCGCCTTCTCGGCACCTTTCAATCGTATCGACTAAACCACGCCGTTAAGCAGGCTGGCTGCTGGGCAACCAGCAGCAGTTTCTGCGCCCGGCTCAGCTGTTTTACCTGATACTCCAGCCGGGAAGCCGCCGCGCGATCGCCGGCCGCGCAGTGAAACACCAGCGTCAGTGGACCTTTGCCGCGCAGCGCACGGGCTCCGCGCCCCTGCTGGTGCTGCTGCAGGCGACGGTTGACGTCAGTGGTGATGCCGGTATAAAGCATCCCGGCGGCGGTTTGCAGCATATACAGCTGCCAGCCCTGTTCCATTTACAAACCTCGTTCATGTGCTGGCGGGCAGTGTAACGCGCCTGCGGCCGCATCGCTATCAACGCACGGAGTTGCTCTTGTCTGACCATTCTCATCTGATTCGCTATCTGAAAAAGCAGCACGTGCTGTCGCTATGTGCCAGCGACGGTGATGCGCTATGGTGCGCCAACTGTTTCTACGTGTTCGATGAAGCGCGCATGGCGTTCTGGCTGATGACCGAAGCGGATACGCGTCACGGCGCGCTGATGGCACGTCATCCACGCGTCGCCGGCACGGTGAACGGCCAGCCGAAAACGGTGCTGTTGATTAAAGGCGTGCAGTATCGCGGGCGTATTAAGCTGACTGATGAGGCGCAGGCGCTGAAGGCCTATCAGTCCCGCTTTCCGGTGGCAAAAAAAGTCACCGCGCCGCTGTGGGAAATTACGCTGGATGAGCTGAAAATGACCGATAACGCGCTGGGGTTTGGCAAAAAGATTGTCTGGCAGCGTTAGCCCGGCACGCGCAGAGGCGCACCGGGCGACCGCCTTACGCTGCGTTCAGAATGCGCAGGGATTCGCGGTTAAACGCGGGCAGGTCTTCAGGCGTGCGGCTGGTAACCAGCTTGTCATCATCAACCACCACCTCTTTATCGTAAAAGTCCGCGCCGGCATTGCGCAGATCGATGGCGATAGCTTTCACGCAGGTCATTTTGCGACCGCGCACGCCGTTCGCGCTGATCAGCAGCTGCGGACCGTGACAGATGGCGAAAATCGGTTTGCCGCTGGCGACAAACTCTTTAGTAAAGGTGACAAAGCGATCGTCACCGCGCAGCGCGTCAGGCGAATGACCACCGGGCAGCAACAGCGCGTCGAACTCGGCCGGGCTGACATGGTCAATATCCTTGTCGATTTTGACTTCGGCTTTGCCCTGTTTTCCCTTCACGGTTTTGCCCGCCTGCATCTCAATGGTGACCACTTCATGGCCCGCTTTGGTGAAGGCCTCGGCCGGTGAGGTAAACTCTGAGTCTTCAAATTCATCGGTAATCAGAACCGCTATTTTCTTGCTCATCTTTCTCCTCCTTGCTGGTCACGCACCTGCTGTGCGTGACACGTTTCAACAGACAAGTCTGGACCCTGAGCGCGGAAACGCAAGCCAGCCGGCACAGGCGGGATTGGTTAAATTCCGGAGACAGATCAAGTTTAAGCGTGACGACGCTGGCACACGGGCATAACCTGAATAACACTGTGGGATCTGCGTCGCGCCCTCCGCGCGGCATACGTTATTCAGTTGAATACGGAACCGGTCATGACCCAATTCGCCTCACCTGCACCAGCGGCCCGCTTCGCCTGGTGGAAACCGCTGCTGTTCCTCGCTGTGGTGCTTATCGGCCTGTGGTACGTTAAATGGCAGCCTTACTATGGCAAAGCCTTCACGGCCGCAGAAACCCATTCCATCGGCCGCTCTATTCTTGCCAGTGCCGCAGATTCGCCGTGGCGCGCCGCGCTGGATTACGCCATGGTCTATTTTCTCGCGGTGTGGAAAGCCGCGGTGCTCGGTGTGGTGCTGGGCTCGCTGGTGCAGGTGCTGATTCCGCGCCGCTGGCTGCTGCGCCTGATGGGCAGCAACCGGCTGGGGGCCACGCTGGTCGGCACCGGTTTTGGCCTGCCGGGCATGATGTGCAGCTGCTGTGCCGCGCCGGTGACCGTCGGCCTGCGCCAGGCGCAGGTTTCAAGCGGCGCGGCGATGGCGTTCTGGCTGGCGAATCCGCTGCTCAATCCGGCAACGCTGGTGTTTATGGGCTTTGTGCTCGGCTGGCAGTTTGCCGCCATTCGGCTGGTGGCGGGTGGGGTGATGGTGCTGGGGATTGCCATGCTGGTGCAGCGCAGCGTGCCGGAAACCGCCGTTGCCGCGCCGCTGTTGCCGCAAGAAAGCCATGAACGGTTTGTGACGCGCTGGCTGCGCGTGATGTGGCGGCTGTTCTGTAACACCATTCCGCTCTACATCGTGGCGGTGCTGCTGCTCGGCGCCGCGCGCGTCTGGCTGTTTCCGCACGCGGACGGCGCGGTGGGGAATACGCTGTTCTGGGTGATGCTGATGGCCATCGCCGGCTGCCTGTTTGTGATCCCGACCGCCGCCGAGATCCCCATCGTGCAAACCATGATGCTGGCGGGCATGGGCATCGCACCGGCGCTGGCGCTGCTGGTGACGCTGCCCGCGGTCAGCGTGCCGTCGCTACTGATGCTGCATCGCGCGTTCCCGCCGCGCGCGCTGTGGATCGCCTTCTGCGGCGTGGCCGTCAGCGGCATGCTGCTCGGCATCCTCGCACTGTGGCTGGCGTAGATACCAGATAGTCTGATTGCGGCTGCCGCGCCACAGCAGCCGCGCATCTTTTTCCGCTTCGATGAAACGTCCATCAATCAGCACGTCGATTTCCGCAATCACTTCACGCTGCGCCGCCGTCAGCTCCGCCAGGGTGTAGCCGGTCCACAGCCAGATATCTTTATCCGGACAGTCGCGCCGCACGCGTTTCACCAGCCGGCGAATATGCGGCACATTGTGCGGATGCAGCGGATCGCCGCCGCTCAGCGACAGCCCCTGACGCGGAATGCGTTGATCCTGCAGATCGGCGATCAGCTGCTCCTCCATGGCCAGCGTAAACGGCACGCCGGAGTCAGGCCGCCAGGTGCTCTGGTTGTAGCAGCCGCGACACTGATGTTCACAGCCCGCGACAAACAGCGTGCAGCGCGTGCCGGGACCATTCACGATATCCACATCGTAGTAGCGATGAATGTGCATCATCCCAGCTGTCCGGTATCAAGGTGTTTGACGCGGCGCTGCACCTCTTCCTGCTTGCCGGCGTTGAACGGCCGCGCATCCGGGCTGCCAAGATAGCCGCAGACGCGGCGCGTGACCGAAACGCGCGCCGGATCGTGATTGCCGCAGCAAGGACAGGTAAAGCCTTTGCTGGTACAGCTGAACTCGCCGCTGAAGCCGCACTCGTAGCACTCATCGATCGGCGTGTTGGTGCCGTAATAGGGCACGCGGTCGTAGCTGTAATCCCACACATCTTCCAGCGCCCGCAGGTTGTGCTGAATGTTGGGGTATTCGCCGTAACAGATGAAGCCGCCGTTAGCGATGGCCGGGTAGGGCGCTTCAAAGTCGATTTTGTCGTACGGATTGACCTTTTTCTCTACGTCGAGATGGAAGCTGTTGGTGTAATAGCCTTTGTCGGTCACGCCCGGCACTACGCCAAATTCGGCGGCATCAAGGCGACAGAAGCGATCGCACAGGTTTTCACTGGGCGTACTGTACAGGCTAAAGCCGTAGCCGGTTTCCGCTTTCCATGCATCCACCGCCTGGCGCAGATGCGTCACAATCGCCACGCCGGTTGCGCGCAGGTGCGCGGCATCATACGGATGCACGGCGTTGCCGCTTAGCGCGTTGAGTGTTTCATGCAGACCGATATAGCCCAGCGAGATCGAGGCGCGGCCGTTGCGGAAGATCTTGCCCACCTCATCGTCCGCGTTGAGCCGCACGCCGCAGGCACCTTCCATGTAAAGAATCGGTGCGACGCGCGCTTTGGTTTTTTCCAGCCGGGCAATGCGGGTCATCAGCGCCCGCTTCGCCAGCGCCAGGCGCGCATCCAGCAACGTCCAGAAGCGGGCTTCGTCTCCCTGGGCTTCTAACGCAATGCGCGGCAGGTTGAGGCTGATCACGCCGATGTTGTTGCGGCCCTCATGAATCTGCTCGCCGTTTTCCTCGTAAACGCCGAGGAAGCTGCGGCAGCCCATCGGCGTTTTGAACGAGCCGGTGACTTCCACCACTTTGTCGTAGTTGAGAATATCCGGATACATGCGCTTGCTGGCACACTCCAGCGCCAGCTGTTTGATGTCGTAATTGATGTCGCCGGCGCGGCGATTGACGCCTTCGCGAATGGCAAACACCAGCTTAGGAAACACCGCGGTTTTATGGTTTTTGCCCAGCCCGGCAATGCGGTTGCGCAGAATCGATTGCTGAATCAGGCGCGCCGCCCAGTCGGTGCCGAGGCCAAAGCCAAAAGTGACGAACGGCGTCTGGCCGTTGGCGGTGTGCAGCGTATTGACTTCGTACTCCAGCGACTGAAACGCGTCGTAGCACTCTTTTTCCGTGCGTGCGTGCGCGTAAGCTTCCACGTCAGCAATCTGCCATTCGCGGGCAATCTGGCGATGTTTTTCAAGGCTGAGGGTGACAAACGGCGCCAGCACTTCGTCAATGCGGTTTATGGTGGTGCCGCCGTAAATATGGCTGGCGACCTGCGCAATGATCTGCGCCGTCACCGCGGTGGCGGTGGCGATGGATTTTGGCGGTTCAATCTCGGCGTTACCCATTTTGAAGCCGTGCGTCAGCATGCCGTGCAGATCGATCAGCATGCAGTTAAACATCGGGAAGAAGGGAGAGTAGTCGAGGTCGTGATAATGGATTTCCCCACGCTCGTGCGCCAGCACCACATCGCGCGGCAGCAACTGCTGCTGGGCATAATGTTTGGCCACGATGCCGGCCAGCAGGTCGCGCTGCGTCGGGATCACTTTGCTGTCTTTGTTGGCGTTTTCGTTGAGCAGCGCCGCGTTGGTCTGTTCCACCAGGCCGCGAATGGCATGGTGCAGCTTGCCGCGCTGCTCGCGCGCCAGATCCCGGTCGTGACGGTATTCGATATAGGCGCGCGCCAGCTGTGGCCAGCGTCCGCTCATCAGCGCCTCTTCCACGGCACACTGGATGTCGCGAATATCGACTTCAGCCTGCGTTGCCAGCTGCGCGCTGACCTGCTGAGCGACTGTCGTGCACCAGGCCAGGTCGTCAACCTGGGCGGCCTGCGCGGCGGCCCGCACTGCAACTTCAATGCGTCGGGCATCAAATGGCACCCTGCAACCGTCACGCTTAATCACTACCGTTGCCATCTTCCCTTTCTCCGCTGAAAACTACATGTAGATAATTTTAAGGAGTGTAATCGCAACATGTGGTGTTTCAGAGGGAATTAATCGCACTGTTTTTGACCTGTCGCAAAGAAGCGCGGCCAGCGCCTGAAAGCCGTGCAGTGGTCAACAGCCGCTACACTGAAAAGTTTTAAGCCGCACAAACTTCAGCCGGTTGCAACTTGCTTTGCGTTGCGAAACAGGTTTAATGAGCGTTTTGCGCCATTTCCGGCCCATCGTTTTGCCTTACAAGGATGCCCACCATGCTTCTGCCCCGTACGCTGCTGGCCGTTTTGTGTTCCCTGACGTTTTCCACGCAGGCCGCACCGGCAGGCGATCTGCCGCTGATGCCGTGGCCACAGCAGGTGACGCAGCCCGCAGGCGGTGGCGCGTTTAACCTGACGCCGCAATTTTCGCTGCACATCACCGGCGATCACCTGGAAGGGGCCGAAGCGCGCTGGCGCGCCCGCA
The DNA here is from genome assembly GCF_016643525.1 of Pantoea sp. Morm. Lineage (NCBI taxonomy): Bacteria > Pseudomonadati > Pseudomonadota > Gammaproteobacteria > Enterobacterales > Erwiniaceae > Pantoea > Pantoea sp. Morm. The sequence continues at coordinate 19,061 of NZ_VOQX01000072.1, forward strand.
TTGCGCGGCAAACCGGCTGGGCGTTGCTGCCCGCCAGCCCGGCCAGCGATCGTCCCGCCATTCAGGTCCGGATTGCCGACGCGGTCGATCCGCTACCGCAACCGGACAGCGACGAAAGCTACCATCTGGAGGTCAGCAGCAGTGGCGTACTGCTGCAGGCACCTACCCGTTTTGGCGCGATGCGCGGCATGGAAACCCTGCTGCAGCTGATCGCCAACACCGCCAGCGGCACGCAAATTCCCTTTGTCACCATTGACGATCGGCCGCGCTTCCCGTGGCGCGGCGTGCTGATCGACCCGGTGCGCCACTTCCTGCCGCTGGAAACCCTCAAGCGGCAGATTGATGGTATCGCCGCGGCGCGCATGAACGTGTTTCACTGGCACCTGACCGACGATCAGGGCTGGCGCTTTGCTTCCAGTCACTATCCGCAGCTGCAGCAGCAGGCCAGTGATGGCCTGTTCTACAGCCAGCAGCAAATGCGCGAGCTGGTGCACTATGCCACCCAGCGCGGCGTGCGCGTGGTGCCGGAAATCGATCTGCCCGGCCATGCTTCCGCGCTGGCCGTAGCGATGCCAGAGCTGATGAGCGCGCCGGGGCCGTATGCCATGGAGCGCGGCTGGGGGGTGTTTAAACCCTTGCTCGATCCCAGCAATGAAGCGGTGTTTCGCTTTATCGATACGCTGATTGGCGAAGTCGCGGCGATCTTTCCCGATCCCTATATTCACATCGGCGGGGATGAAGTCGATCCCAGTCAGTGGAACGCCTCACCGAAGATTCAGCAGTTTATGCGCGACCACGGCCTGCAGGACGCCCATGCGCTGCAGGCGTGGTTCAACCAGCGGGTGGAGAAGATTCTCGCCGCGCATCAGCGGCGCATGCTTGGCTGGGATGAGGTGTACCATCCCGACCTGCCGAAAAGTATTGTGATTCAGTCGTGGCAGGGGCAGGACGCGCTGAGCGAAGTGGTAAAGCAGGGGTATCGCGGCATTCTTTCCACCGGTTTTTATCTCGACCAGCCGCAGAGCGCCGCGTATCACTATCGCAACGAGCTCTGGCCGCAGGGGCTGAACGGCGTCGATCAACTGCGCGCCGACGATCAGGCGCAAAGCTGGCAGTTCACTATGCCGCGTCTGAAAGGCAGCGCGGTGCAGGGCAGTTTCACCCTGATTGAGGGCAAAAACGGCTGGCGCGGTTTTATCGATTTCAGCGGCAAGGCGCAACGCCAGGTCAGCGACATTCGCTGGCTATCACCGACGCAGCTGACCTTCAGCGTCGACAGCTGGATGGGGCCGTTTCAGCCGGTGGTGACGCTGACGCGTGACAGCCTGACCGGCTACGTGCTGGTGGGCAACGTACGCTATCCGACCACAGGCAGCAGGCTGGCGCAGATACCGGCCGGTATTGCCCCGGTACTGCCCACGCCCGCTCAGCTGCAGCGTGATTTGCTGGGCGGTGAAGCGGCGCTGTGGGCGGAGAACGTGAATAGCCGGGTGATTGATACGCGGCTGTGGCCGCGCGCCTTTGTGGTGGCGGAGCGGCTGTGGTCGGCGCAGGATGTGACCGACAGCGAGAATATGTACCAGCGGCTCAGCGCGATTGATCGCTGGGGGACGGTGTCAGTCGGCCTGCAGCAGCATCAGCAGGCCGAGGTGCAGATGATGCGGCTGGCCAACAGCAGCGATATCACTCCGCTGCGCGTGCTGGCGGAAGTGCTGGAACCCGCGCAGTATTACACCCGCCAGCACCTGAAGTTTCAGGCCGGGCATTATGACTATTTTGAGCCGCTGAACCGGCTGGCGGACGTGCTGCCGGCTGAGAGCGAGCCGGTGCGCCTGCTGGATAAGCAGGTGGATGCGCTGATCGCCAATCGCGGCGATCATGCTGCCGCCAGCGCCCTGCGCCATCAGCTGCAGCGCTGGCAGCGCAACAGCGATGCAGTGATGCCGCTGGTGCTGGGCAACTATCAGCTGAAAGCGCTGCAGCCGCAGGTGCGTCAGGTCGCTGAGCTGAGCCGGATGGGGCTGGATCTGGTGAATGCGCTGGAGCGCAACCAGGCCTATGGCGCAGGCGAGGTGGCGCAGATGCACGCCCGGCTGGATGCGGCGGCGCAGGTGCAGGATGAAACGGTGCTGGCGCTGGTGCGACCGCTGGAGAAACTGCTGCGATCGTCGAGATAGGGAAGATCGGAATTCACGAACTATGCAGGGTCGTCATTGATGACGACCTGGCGATCTCGCCAGGTGCGCACGGATACGCCCCCTGCATGCTGTGTGATTGATGACAGCTAAATCAGCGGCGTACCGCGATGGCTTCGATCTCAATCTTCACGTCTTTCGGCAGACGCGCCACTTCCACGCAGGAGCGCGCCGGGAAGCTGGCCTGATGCTCGGTGAAAAACGCTTCATAGGTGGCGTTGACCGTGGCGAAATCGTTCAGGTCTTTGACGAACACGGTGGTCTTCACAATGTCGCCCACCTGCAGGCCAGCGGCCAGCACAATCGCCTTCACATTCTCGAGCGACTGACGCGCCTGCGCGGCGATGTCGTCCGGAACCGCACCGGTGGCCGGATCGACCGGGATCTGGCCGGAGGTGATGATCATGCTGCCGAGATCCACGCCCTGGACGTACGGGCCAATCGCTGCCGGGGCTTTTTCAGTACTGATTTCGCGAGACATTGTTTCTCCTTAGGCATGCGCGGCGAACCCTTGCCCGCCGCGAAAATGTTCGCCCCATTATAGGGAGGAAACGGGCGATTACCAGTGACCGAGCACCACGTGGCGCGCGAACTCTTTCTCGCAGTATTTACACTTCAGGTGCACATCGTCATCGCGCTGCTTCACCGCAAAGCTGGAGAACACCGGCTCGCTGCGGCTGATGCAGTTGCCGTTGGGACAGGTCAGCACGCGCTCGATGCGTTCCGGCAGCGTCGGTGCGATCTTCGCCACCACTTCATACTCATCAATGCGATTCACCGTGGCGTGCGGCGCGTACACCGCCAGCTGATTGATCTGATCATCGGTCAGAAAAGTATTTTCGATTTTGATCAGATCCTTACGCCCCATCTCGCCCGACGGCAGATTAAGGCCGATGGTGATGCGCTGATCGGTTTCGGTGAGGCGGAACAGTGACAGTAGCTTAAAGCCGACCTGCGCCGGAATGTGGTCAATCACCGTGCCGCGTTTGATGGCTTCAACCTGCAGTTTGTTATCGTGGGTCATCGTTCTGCTCCTTACAGTGCCAGTTCGCTATTCAGTACCAGCGCCAGCAGGGCCTGGCGGGCATAGATGCCGTTGCCGGCCTGCTGGAAATACCAGGCGTGCGGCGTGCTGTCGACATCGGTGGTGATCTCATCAATGCGCGGCAGCGGATGCAGCACCTTCATGTTATCGCGCGCGCCGGCCAGATCGGCCGCCCGCAGGATGAACTGCGCTTTCACGTTGGCATACTCTGAGGGATCGAGACGCTCTTTCTGTACGCGCGTCATGTAGAGAATATCCAGCTCCGGCATCACTTCTTCGATGCTGTCGTGGCGCGACCAGGCAATGGTCTGTTCATCCAGCATATCGGTGATGTAGGACGGCATCGCCAGCGCATCCGGTGCGATGAAGTAGAAGCGGTTGCCGCTGAACTTCGCCAGCGCCTGGGTCAGCGAATGCACGGTGCGGCCATATTTCAGGTCGCCAACCATCGCCACGTTGAGGTTATCGAGGCGGCTCTGGGTTTCCCGGATGGTGAACAGATCGAGTAGCGTCTGCGTCGGGTGCTGGTTGGCGCCGTCACCGGCGTTAAGGATCGGCACGCCGCCCGAGAACTCCGTGGCCAGCCGCGCCGCCCCTTCCTGCGGATGGCGCATCACGATGGCATCCACATAGGTGCCAATCACCGAGATGGTATCGGCGAGGGTTTCCCCTTTCTTGCCCAGCGAGGTGTTGCTGCCGTCGGCAAACCCCACCACCGACGCGCCCAGCCGGTGCATCGCGGTTTCAAACGACAGGCGGGTGCGCGTTGAAGCCTCAAAGAAGCAGCTGGCGATAACGTTGTGTTTCAGCAGCTCCGGCTGCGGATGGGCTTTCAGCTGGGCGGCGGTATGCAGCACCAGCTCCAGCTCATCGCGGTTGAGGTCGTTGATGGAAATAATGTGCTTGCGATATAGCGGGTTGGCCATAGCTCTCTCCTCTGCGCTGCCGGATTGCGGACAAAAAAAAGCCCCTTTACAGGGGCTTTCTGGCGATCGATGAATGACGGAAAGAAACAGGTGCGCCGCCTGCATTCAGGCGTACGGGAGCGGCAAATTGTGCGCTGCGCTGTTGCATGTTTCCTCCGGCAAATTGTGGCGCATTATACGCATTCACTGAGCCGCATCAAGCAGAAATCACGCGCGAGGTAAACGTTTGCGCCGCGCGGGCTTAGCGCTGACTCAGCGTCGCCACCATCACCGCTTTGATGGTGTGCATGCGATTTTCCGCCTGGTCAAACACCACGCTATGGTCGGATTCAAACACCTCGTTGCTGACTTCCATGCCGTCATGCAGACCATACTGTTCGGCCATCTGCCGTCCGAGCGTGGTTTGGTCATCATGAAACGCGGGCAGGCAGTGCAGGAATTTCACCTGTGGATTGCCGGTCAGCGCCAGCATCGCGCTGTTCACCTGATAAGGACGCAGCAGGGCGATGCGCTCTTCCCACACTGATTTCGCTTCGCCCATTGATACCCAGACGTCGGTATAGATGAAATCAGCACCCTGCACGCCTTCGGCAATCTCTTCCGTCAGGGTGATTTTGCCGCCGGTGTGCTGTGCTGCCGCGCGGCACTGCGCCACCAGCTCCTCTTCTGGCCAGCAGCCTTTCGGCGCCACCAGCCGCCGATCCAGCCCCACCAGC
>NZ_VOQX01000073.1:0-21953 GCF_016643525.1 Pantoea sp. Morm
GAACCCTTTGTCACCAGTTCGAAAGTCGAGCAGCACACGCGCGTGCTGGTGAGCGGCAAAGGTCTCGCCAGTTATCAGCGCTACTATTTGGTGTCGACGCCTTATGCGCAGAAGCATCCTGAGGTGCTGGGCATTGTGTATAAGACGCTGGACCAGGAAGCTCAATGGTTGAAAGCACATCCAGCGGATGCAGCAAAGATTCTCTCTCCATTGTGGGGTAATTTGCCGTTGGCAACGGTTGAACAAGCGAACCAGCAACGCAGCTATCAGATCGAGCCAGTGAACAAGAGCGATTTGGCTGAGCAGCAGAAGATTGCAGATGCGTTTTATCAGGCGAAGCTGCTGCCGAAAGCGATTGATGCGCAGGATGTGGGCACCTGGCAGCCGCAGGCGAAATAGCCGACCTGCCAGAGAATAATCTGATTAAGCCGGTTGGCGTCGGAGATCTCCGAAGATAGCAGTGAAGCTTTGACCTTGGATGCCGATAGACGTATCAGGCTTACTCAAAGCCGTTTCCGCCCCCCATTAGTCGTTTTAAAGGAGAGCAAGATGGATGTATCACAGATTACTTCACTGGCTATCGGTCTGGCTAATATGGACCTCAGCAGTAAGGTGAGCACAATGGTACTGAAAAAGTCCCTGGATAATCAGCAGTCAATGGCAGCTGGAATTCTTAATTCGATTCCGCAACTGCCGGCGAATCCCGCTGTTGGCCGCAACATCAATACCACCGCATAAACTCACGCTGCATCGTTGCACTCACTGAGCGACCTCTGATAGCGTGTATTTTTAACCACTCCCTACTTCAGGGAGTGGCCGACACGCTAATCAGGGATGTTTCGTGACGATTTTCTTTCCGCTTATCTATCTGTTTGCCGGATGGTTGCTGGGTAAAACTGCCTGGGATTGCAAAACGGCTGCGTCATGGATATTGACGCGCATCGCTATTCCCATCGTGATCATTTTTAATATATCGACCCGCTTTCACAGCATGAGCACCATTATTGTCGCCACTGCGATATGCATGATGGTGCTGTTGCTGGCAGGCCGCTATGTTTTTGCTGACCCAATAAAAAACCTGTGTTTCAGCTATCTTAATATCGGCTGGCTGGGTCTGCCCGTCGCCAGCGTGCTATTCGGCAATGATGCTGCGACCATTATTATTGCCGCCTATGTCGGCAGCTCAATTGTCGGAAACTCGCTGGGCGCAGGCATGCTCTCCGGCGAGAAATTTAATCCAATCACGTTGATGCGCACCCCGCCCGTTATCGCACTGGTGATCGGCGCAGCATTGATTCCGCTGAGTGATTCGGTGGCTCTTCACTTTGATAGCCTGTATCAAATTGCCAAATTTATGATGAGTTTTCTTGGCATGGCCGTTTTAGGGATTTGGCTTTCAAAGACGACAATATCGATGCGCGATTTTCGACTCGAACTGCGTCCGTTTCTCACTCGCTCAGTGGTTTTCGCTGTGCTGATTTCTTTGCTGCTGCTAATAGCCGATCAGTTCAACGCGCCACTTATTACGCAAAATCCGGCAACACTGTATCTTTTATGCCTGCTTCCCCCGGCAGCGAATATTATCGTGCTGGAGACGCATTACCTGGGCACTGGAAATTCAGCGCGGGCGATTTCATGTGGGACTTGTATCAGTATCGTGGCGATAGCGATCTATTCGGCTGCTGTTTTGGGTGGCAGAGCGTTAGGGATATGGGGTTGAAGAGATGTTTAAGCGGGTTAACCTGATGCTCTTTAGACACTCATTTATCGTTTGTCGCGACATGTGCGAACAGGTTGCGCGGCATCAGCTTTAGGTCGTGCTATTTAAAAGGACATAAGCAATGACAGTTCAGCATGAGCCCTACTGGAACCGGATGGTGCCCGAACTGACCGTAACGGACTTCACTGCCTCACTGCATTTTTACACTGATGTATTGGGATTCCAGATTATGGTCAGACGAAGCGATCCCGAATTTGCTTACATCAACCTCGGCGAAGCACAGCTCATGCTTGAGCAGTTTCACGCAGAAGGCTGGAATACCGCAGAACTTGTCAAACCACTGGGGCGCGGCGTGAATTTCCAGATAGAAGTGGATGATATTGCGTGTGTGCTGGCGCGGGTGAGGAAATATGGCGTGTCGCTGTATCGGGATCTGCGTGAAAACACCTATCGGATCGGAGAAACTACGGCTTGCCAGAGAGAGTTTCTTGTTCAGGATCCGGATGGCTACCTTTTGCGTTTTTGCCAGTTTGTTGAGTGAGGTGGATTGTTGATGTTGGGGGCGGTTTTTTGAGTGATGGCTTCCTGGGGTTAGGGGCTGCTTTGAGCGAGGAACAGACATTACACCCTCGAAATAGCTTGGAAACAGTATTGTACCATCACCCGTTTTGGTCTGATGCTTTCCTTAGCAGGATGCTTTATGTTGGTCACACTCATCCTGCAGGGTATAACCATGATAACAGTAGAGAAATCAGATCCATTTTCTTCAGAATCCCATCACCTAATCGAATTGCTGTCAGCAGAACTTGCCGCTATTACTGGTGATAACGGCAAAAGCCATTTCACCGCTAAAGCAATGAGTGATGACAAAGCCTTAAGGCATTAGCAAAGAACCCTCAAGGCAAAGCGATAGGATGCGGAGCTATACGGCCATTAACGCAAAATATAGCCGAGCTAAAAAGAATGTTTTCAGACCGAAGTGTGCCAGGGGTTGGTGGTGCTTTACTTATTTTCCTTGAAGAATCTGCAAAAGAGATGGGATATATCGAGCTTAGGCTGGAAACACGGCACATCAACTATCGGGCCGTAAATTTCTACAAAAAAAATGGCTATGTCCGTATTGAAAATTATGGTCCATATATTGGTAGGACCGAAGCTGTCTGTTTTTCAAAGGCATTGCGCTGATTGTATTAATCGACTCTAACATCCGCTCCTGGCACAAAGCGGACACCCGACATGAGCTTTCAGTGCGAACAGTAATGCTGGGTCTGCCACAATTAAGCAAGCAGCCACTACCTTCCTTTCCCCCTCGCTTTCCAGCAACAAAGAATTGCGATGTTTGGTTTGCATCGCTGATTTAAACCACTCGAGGCTGCCGAGCTGCCAACCCTACCGGCACAGCTCATAACCATCAGAACGTTTCGAATGAATAAGCACTGCCTAGAGAAAACAGCCTTACCGAAATGCCACGTAAACTGTTGTTTATTACATTCTTCGTCACTTTTGTCATCCTGGTTATGCTTTACCTGAAACTCTGTTCACCTAGCAGCCCTAAGGCGCTGACGCCCTGTGATTCTTCGATTTCACCTATCTGCTTATGGTGGTGTTATAAAATCCCCATGTCCTCGGAGATTTTTAAAATGCACCAGCGAAAGGCACCACAAGTGATTTAAATTTGACCAGGCAGCTCAACCTGGCAGGTGAAAACCAATTTTATTATTTAATTTCATAAGTTTACAAACTGGTCTAATGACACCCCTGAAAAAAAAGTGTACAGGTCATCTTGAAAATTAATCATCATTATCAATAACTTAAGTGACCTGCCGCCGCCACCATGAAAATGCAAAAATCAGCCGTTTTCCGCGGGGCCGCCGCCTCGTGGACAGGGTACCCCGCCGGAAGGACCCGCTCATTTTTCACCGTCCTGCCGGCCACAGTGACTGACCATCAACAGGCTGATGGTCGGTTTAGGAAAAAGAAGTCAGGCCCAAAAGGGTTTTACCCAAAATTTGTGCAAAACCTTCAGGCTGTTGCAATGACTTCTCAGTAAGGGCTACCATTCAAACACAGTCTAAGCCCTACAATTTGCTCGGGACCGTCACTTTGTCTTCGCCTGCGAGAGATGGCATCCAGATGATTAATGAATAACTTACTGATTTTATTACGAGTGGTCACAGTGACCACCCGCGTCCCACTCTTAATTCAGCCCCCAGTTTGAGGTACGCCGGCTATTCGGCCAGGCACAGACTACGTAAGCTGTTATTTATTCCATACATCCTCATCAGAGGATGGAGGCCATGCTCTTTTTAAAATCATCTTTATGACGATTGTGATGTCCGATACTTCCCCGGCGCTCAGCCAGCATCGGGCCGGTTAACTGCTCAGAAGTCGATAATTTTGTCTAAATAAGGTTTTACCCAAAAAGTGTAAAACCCCAGGCAGCGGGATAGCCTCTCATTTTGCTAATCCTCAACTGGAACTTAAGTCATTGATTTTGCATTCGCCGTCACTTTGTCCACTTTATGAAGAGAGCGCAGTCAGGTTGATTGATGAATAAATAGCATCCTGATTTATTGCTGGGGCCAGCTTTAACCTGCCGCGTCCTTACATTAAATAAGGGGGCTCCGTTTGAGGACCGGCCGACACTTAAATCAGTCACAAAGTCGTTAGCTATTGTTTATCACCTCCATCCTCGCTTTGGGAGGCGGTCAACCGTAACAGTCAGGAAGAATTTTTTCTAAAAGCGCGATAATCGATTTTCCATGCATTAAGCTTATTGTATAAAGCCGTTCTGGATATCCCCAGCAGCTGTGCAGACTGACGCAAATTCCCGTGCTGTGCACTCAAAACCTGTAAGATATGCATTCTTTCAAGATCCTGAAGCGAGTTCCGAATATCCCCTGACACTTCGCTGGACAGGTCTTCCTGAAGCGATTCTGGCAAATCGACAAGCCCGACATTTAATCCTTCGTTCAGGTTAATAACACGCTCAATCACATTTTCCAGCTCACGTACGTTACCTGGCCATTCCCAGGCTTGCAAACACGCCATCGCGTCTGGCGTGACCACAGGCGGAATACGCTTCAGGCGCGTGCAGAGCGCCTGTATGAAGGTATTGACCAGCTCAGGAATGTCTTCACGACGATCACGCAGCGGTGGGATCTCCAGAGAAATGACATTTAACCGGTAGTAAAGATCGCGACGAAACGCCCCTTTTTCCACGGCGTCAAGCAGGTCACAATGGGTAGCGGCGATAATGCGCACATTTACTTTCACCGGGTGGGCCGCGCCGATGCGCAACACTTCACTCTCCTGCAGTACGCGCAGCAGACTGGTCTGCGCTTCAAGTGGCATTTCGCCAATCTCATCCAGAAACAGTGTTCCACCATCTGCCAGCTCAAATTTGCCCGCCGATCCGCCGCGCCGTGAACCGGTGAATGCGCCATCTGCATAACCAAACAATTCGCTTTGAACCAGATCACGCGGCAGGGCACCACAGTTGAGGGCAATGAATGCTTCCTGCTTACGCGGACTGGCATTGTGAATGGCTTGAGCAAAAAGTTCTTTACCGGTCCCGCTTTCGCCGTTCAGCAGTACTGTACTATCGCTGCGACTGCTGGCGCGCGCTTTCTGAATTGCCAGCTGCATCGGCGGTGCATTGCCGTGAATCATTTCAAAGGTATAGCTGGCGCTTACGCCCATCACCCGCCGTGTTATAGCGCGAATTCGCTGATTTTCACGCAGCGACAGAACACGTCCGCCATCTGGTGCCGGCATGATTGAGATCAAACATGAGAGCGGAGTAAAACCTTCCGGCGTAAACTGCAATTCGCGGTCATTACAAAACGGCATCATCATCAGTGATGCGCCCTGCGGTCGCAGAAGCTCGTCAATCGGCGTATCCTGTGGATCAAGTCCACTGAAAATTTGACGCGCGTAGCGGTTAATCGTTTTGATGCGACCCTGTTTATCACAGACGATGACCCCTTCATTCAGCGTCTCAAGAATGGACTGCTGTTCAGCCAGCAAACGCCGCAGTGTTAATTGCTGCCCTACTGCTTCCGCTGCTGCCTGTACTGTCCCAAGCGTATGTGCGTTGAAATTATCAGGCGTGGCGGTCAGGGTCAGCACGCCAATCAACTGGCCACTGGCATCGCGAACCGGCGCGGCTGCACATTGGCGATCGCGCCTGCGCAGATCGATTTTCCAGTTCTCACCACTCAGCACATACACCAGCCGCTGTTCAATAAGGCAGCGCGCAGTGCAGTTCGTTCCCAGCACATCCTCACGCAGGATGCTACCGACCGGCGTTAAATCCGCGCCGCAAAAATGCAGTGTCACACCCTGAGCATCGGTGAGGTTGATATGACCGTCCGGATTATAGGCGAGCAAATTTTCCATGATGCTCCGCGCAACCTGAATCAATTCGGCATTGTGTTCAAGAATGGCGAGCAGTTCCTCTTCTGGCGGCGACGTGTACACGAAACGTTGAGGATCAATTCCACGTTGCTTCGAGCGCTGCCACGACTGCAAAATGCTTCGGCGAAGCGAGTGTGGTTGTTCACCCTGCTGGAAGTGGTACCAACACTGCCACAGTAAAGCATCCCAGCTGACTACTTCGTCCCTCTTCGGCAGGCTGAAAATCGCATCACTCTCTTCTTTTAGTGGCTCTGTCCGCATCATCCGTTACTCCGGCAAAATTGAAATGTCCATTTTATGGACATGCCAAGTTGACATGTAAATTTTGTAGCCGCTTTGTGATCGCTCGCCGTGTTAGCGATCACAAATTTTGCCTTATTCGAGTTGGCATCTCCTTTGCAATGAGCAAAACAGCTTTATGAACCTCTTATTAAAGGGAAATAAGTTGTTATGCGGAAACATAATTTACGCCTGATCCTGTTTGTCTGCGCCATTGCCTCTCTGAGCGGTGTCATCCTTGGCTATGATGCGTCTGTCATATCCGGAGTGATCGATCCGCTGACGGAACATCTGTCACTCACCCCGTGGGAAAGCGGCTGGGCCGTTTCAAATGTGATTCTTGGCTGCATCGCGGGTGCCTGGGGCGTGGGCTATATCTCCGATCGGATTGGCCGAAAATCAACACTGATTATTACTGCCGGGCTGTTTGTTGTTTCTGCCTTAGGCTCTGCGCTGGCTAATGCCCTGACAGACTTTGTCATCTGGCGTTTAGTGGGCGGGCTGGCGGTGGGTATGGCATCGGCGATTACACCGTTATATATCGCTGAAGTCTCCCCTAAAGACTGGCGCGGGCGCATGCTGGGCCTGCAGCAGATACTGATGGTCGGTGGACAGGTGGCGGTGTATATCGTCAACTACCTGATCGCGCGTGGTATGTCCCACCAGTGGATTGTCAGCGAAGGCTGGCGCTGGATGCTGGCATCTGGCGTGGTGCCGTGCGCTCTGTTCCTGCTACTGGTGCCGTTTATGCCGGAATCACCGCGCTGGCTGGCGCTGAACGGCAAAACCGAGCGCGCCCGCCAGGTCCTGACTCGCCTGTCGAATGCGCAGCATGCCGAACGCCTGCTGCATGAGATCCTGACTTCCACACAGCACGGCGATTCTCATACCCAACAGAGCGGTATTCTGCGCGATGCACGGGCCCGCTATATCCTGTTAATCGGTTGTGCTATTGCCGTGCTGCAGCAAATCTCCGGAATCAACATCCTGCTCTATTACGCGCCGTCGCTGCTGCAAAACATCACCGGCAGTACTCAGGCTTCGCTGTTTCAGAGTATTTTCCTCGGCCTTGCGCTGCTGGCAGGTGTGGCGGTCTGCCTGAGCACGATCGATCGCCTCGGTCGCACGCCGCTGCTGCGCTGGGGAGCGCTGGGTTGTGCACTCTGCCTGGTGTTTACTGCATGGGCCTTTATCGCTCAGACAGGTGGTGTACTGCCGGTCATCGGACTGGTGGCATTCGTGCTGATCTTCGGACTGTCGTGGAGTCTCGGCGCATGGCTGCTGATTTCTGAAATCTTTCCCAACCGTATCCGTGCCGTTGCCATGGGCTTCGCTTTTGCCTCGATGTACCTGGCCAATTTTATCGTTACCCAGAGCTTCCCGATGATGAACCGTAGCCGCGTGCTGATGGAACACTTTCACGGTGCCTTCCCGCTGATGCTGTGTGCGTTGGGCTGCCTCGTCGCGTTCTGGTTTGTGCGCCGCTTTCTGCCGGAAACCCGGGGCGTGTCGCTTGAGCATATTGAGCCGCTGATGCTTTCCAAATCCCGTCGTTTTGCCGCTGAGGCGCAGCGATCTGATCAACACCCTTCCTCGTCCGTATGGGCGAAAGTGAAATAACCAGGAGTTTTTTTTATGAACCAGAAAACAGTGCGTGTAGGTTTAATCGGCGCCGGCCGTATGGGCAGCTTCCATGCTGAAAATCTAGCCTGTCGCGTGCCCGGTGCTACGCTGGCGGCGGTGGCCGACCCCTTCCCAGGCGCAGCGGAAAAGCTCGCTGCCCGGCTGGGCATCAGCAAAGCGTACAGCGATTTGCATGCGCTGCTGCAGGATGAGGAAATTGATGCCATCGCGATTGCTGCACCGGCGCGCACGCATGCTGAGTGGGTGATTGCTGCCGCTAATGCCGGTAAACACGTGTTCTGTGAAAAACCAATGGCGATCACGCTGGAGGAGGCCGATCGCGCAATCGCGGCAGCAAAACAGGCAGGCGTAGTGTTACAGGTGGGATTTAATCGCCGCTTTGATTCCGGTTTTGCCGCAGCTATCGCCTCGGTTAAAAACGGCGATAACGGCACCACGCAGCTCAGCCGTTCGGTGACGCGCGATCCGGGCCTGCACGATCCGGCAAAAATACCACAATGGACCATTTTTCTTGAAACGCTGATCCATGATTTCGATACCCTGCTGCACTTTAACCACGGCGCGAAGCCGGTTGAGGTATACGCGCTGGCCGACGCGCTGGTACGTCCGGACTTTAAAGATAAAGGGCTACTGGATACCTCGGTGGTAACGATCCGCTTTGATAACGGCGCTATCGCGATTGCCGAGGCGAACTTCCAGGCGGTGTATGGCTATGACGTGCGTGGTGAAGTATTTGGCAGCAAAGGCATGCTGCAGGCGGGACATATCAACGTCAATAATTGCGTGCGTTATACCGTCAGCGGTATTGCGGTTGAGACATCACGGATGGATTCAGATTTGCTACGCGAAGCCTATGTCGCGGAAATGGCCGAATTTGCCCGCTGCATCCGCAACGGTGAAACGCCGCGCGCCACCGGCGAAGACGCGCGTAATGCGCTGGAGATCGCGCTGGCCTGTATTGAATCCGTGCAGCGCAATCAGCCCGTTAAGCTGGGAGGTCGCTGATGGCCGGTTATCAACTCTCTGTCTGCGCGGAAATGGTGTTTATCGATTTGCCGTTTATTGAGCGCGTGCAACGTATTCACGCACTCGGTTTTGGCGTCGAAATCTGGGGTTGGGCCAACAAAGATATTGATGCGCTGGCGGCAACCGGCGCGCGCTTTACCTCTATGACCGGTTATCTGAGCGGTAATCTGACCGACGAGGCGGAAATTCAGGCGCTGCTGCAGAGCGCGGAAACTTCACTGGCGGTAGCGGCACGGCTGAACTGTCCGGTACTTAATCTGCATGGCACTGGCCTGGACGAACGCGGTTTGCCGGCCAAACCCGTCAGCACGGTGACCGGTGCCATGTGGCTGAAAGCGGCGGATACACTGCGGCGGGTGGCACAGCTCGGCGAACGGGCCGGGCGGGTGTTCACCCTCGAAAACCTTAATCTCCCAGTCGATCATCCCGGAACGCCATTTGCACTCGCAGCCGATACACTGGCGCTGGTTGAAGCGGTTAACAGCCCGGCGCTGAAGATGAATCTGGATCTCTATCATGCGCAAATTGGCGAAGGCAATCTGATTGAACTGCTGCGCCGCTGCGGTGCGGCGATTGGCGAGATCCAGGTTGCTGATGTGCCGGGCCGCCAGCAGCCGGGCACCGGTGAAATCAACTATCGCGCCATTGCACGGACGCTGCAGGAGATGAACTATTGCGGCACGGTCGCGATGGAGGGCTGGGCCAGCGGCGACAGTGCTATCGCGCTGCAGCAGTTCCGCGAGCACTTTACGGTGTAAACCTTTTCCGTCGGGTATTTGCCTGTTACCCGACGCTAAACAACTTCACTGAAAACAAGAACGTTCTTAACCCTACAGGAATACATCATGAACATCAGAAACCTTTTTCTCTGTCTCTGCTCGCTGGTAATCAGCGTGAGTGTCAGCGCGAAAACCTTTACCGTTGGCGTGGCGCTCGCTAACTTTGATCTCAACTTTGTTTCAATCCTGCGCACTCAGATGCAGCAGGAACTTAACGCGAGCCAGCTCAACGGGCAGTTTGTTGATGCTAAAGGCGATGTCGCGCTGCAGGTGCAGCAGGTAGATGATTTTATCAATCAAGGGATCGACGCCATTATCTTAAATCCGGTAGATACGCAGGGTGTCTTACCAATGATCAACGCGGCCAAAAGCGCTGGCATTCCGCTGGTTTTTGTTAACCGCAAGCCGGAAGTTAAGCTGCCCGCCAATATGGCCTATGTTGGGTCCGATTCGGCACTGGGCGGTGAAATGCAGATGGAGGCGCTGGCGAAGAAGATGAATTACAAAGGCAACGTGGCTATTTTGATGGGGGCCCTTTCGAATGAGGAAGCCCGTGAGCGCACCCGCGCAGTGGAGGCGGTTATCGGCAAATATAAAGATATGAAAGTCATCGAGAAGCAGACGGCAAAATGGCAGCGCAACGAAGCGGTAGATGTGGTTTCAGGCTGGCTGTTGAACCAGCGACCGATTGACGCCATAGCGGCAAATAACGACGAGATGGCAATCGGTGCGATCATGGCGTTAAGCCAGGCGAAAAACGAGAAGATTCTTGTGGCTGGCATTGATGGTACCCCTGATGGTCAGCAGTTTATCAAAAACGGCAAAATGACACTGACCATTTTCCAGGATGCAAGAGGACAGGCCACGGGGGCGGTTAGGGTGACTAAGGCGCTGCTGGACAAGCAAAAGGTTCAGACGCTTAACTGGATACCCTACCAGCTTATTACCCCTGAAAACTATCAAGCATTCTCTGATAAAAATTAATTGCATCTGTTGAAGAAGCTGATTTTATCATCACTCATTCTGAGAGGTGTTCACAAATCACATCCTGAAAGAAGGCGCACGGAAAGAAGACTATCCGGAAGAAGCATCCAGAGGCTTACTCATTAACCTGAATCCTGGATTATTTATCTTGACAACAATCCAGCCGAAGGCGTTTAAAAGGAGATAGCCTGAGAGCTCGTAATTCATACAATCGGATTTGATTAATCAGGCACATACAATGTGACAAGCATAACTGAATTGCCAATATTTTGAGAGATTAGACAGCACTTTTGCCATTCTCTAAGTAAAATCATTCTGGCAGAGAGTGACATCTTTAACTTAGTCGTTTTTTCTGAAGCTGAAAAGGGAGTTGTCCCTTTATGACTGGAATAATGATGAGTTTTTCGCAATAAATGTTCAAGCGCTGGTTGATCTCGCAAAAAGTGACAGGCCGCCTGTGGGCGGCTTATTTTAAGGAAAGCCTTGTCTGAAAAGAGGGGAGATATCTCGCTTATCTTTCAACTTGCATTATTTTGAATGTATCAGTAAATCCCCACTTAAATGCCGTGGATTCATGTTTTTATACTTCATTAAACTATGTAGAATTTATTAAATATCTGAGATGAACAATCCAACCTGCGTTAGATTACTAGAGTTAATTTTTATTTCGTTTGAGGTGGTCATACTGACCACCAGCATGAAATCAACCGTGTTCTGATCAAACTGCGAATGTATATTGAGCACACTTAAATTATAAAAAGATATTGCAATATGGCTCAGAGTTTACCTTAAAGTTCATGTTAAGATCATTTTTAATATGCTCAGGCCATAAATTGCGCGCTTACGCTATGACACGCTCTGAATTCAGACTTTATACACCCATCACCCGCTCCATCATACCCTGATGTATCCAGCGTGGCGTTGCCCAGGTTAAGAAGGTGATTGCTTTATTACCCATTCCCGGCACAACACTCATCTTTCCGGCTTCAAGAGCACGAATACCGGCTTTGACGACGGGTGCAGGCTTCATCATGGCGCTTTTGAGCATGGGGGTGAGCTTTTGCTGAGCAGTCTCAGCAAACCCTGTGTCAGACATGCCAGGGCACAGAGCTGTAACGGTGATACCGTCTGGCTTTAGTTCGCGGTGAAGGGCATCCGACAACCGTAGCACAACCGCTTTAGCTGCTGAATAAATGGCAAAATTTTTCACTCCCTGATAGGAAAGCAGGCTGGCAACCATCAGAATACGCCCTTTTCCGGCATGCTTCATATCTGCTGCAAATAACCGGGTTACCGCAGTCAGGCTGGCAATATCGAGGTTGATTATACTCAGTGATTCATCAAGAGAATGATCAAGAAACCGTCCCTGTAACCCGTAGCCTGCGTTGTTTATCAGAGTCTCAACCTGAATATTCCGTGCCATTAAACGCTGATGAAGATCCCTGACTGCATCCATATCAGAAAGGTCAACCTGCTCAACAATGACATCAGTATCATAACGCTCACGGATTTCCTGCGCCAGGGATTCAAGTTTATCGAGTCTTCGTGCTACCAGAATGACCGATCTTCCCTGAGCGGCGAACTGGCGGGCAAATTCTTCTCCAAACCCTCCGGAAGCCCCGGTGATCATTACCCATTCTACACTTGTATTTTTCATATTGATAACTCCAGGAGTCATTATGTTATTAAAAAATATTGACCTGAGAAATAAAAAAGATAGCAATTTTTTCTTACTGAGGATTTATTAACTAATTAAAAAGGATCAACATTTAAGAGGTGTTTTTTTCAGTCAATTGCAACATGAAATCAAGCTGAATTTCGCTTGTTACTGTCAGGAATCCAGCCCGCCAAAGAAAATCGTCCAAATGTTGTTTATGGTCAGTAAGAACCAGCCTTGGCTTGATGTTTTCTGCCTGGATCATCATTGCCATCCTCACGCAATCTGGATGTCGAAGAAAAAGCCGTAAGTGCTGTACTGAAATTTCCGGGATTAGCGAAATAACAGTATGACAAGAAGTCAGATGCAGGCTCTGAAATATCAAACTTAAATCACAGCGACAGGGACTAAGGATAATTATCTCTGCATCCTCTGAAACAGACTGGTAATTATCCAGGCTCCAGCAAGGAAATGCAGTTGCCAGTTTCTGAACGCGACTGCAGCCGGAAGGGTAAAGAAACACCTGCGTTTCAGGCATGGCACGAAAAATTGCCATAATAATGCTATCAGATAATGAATTCAGACCTATAAATCCTATTCTGCACATATATCCCCCGGGCAACAGCCTCACATCGTTATATCGGTAAAAATTCTGCTTTTGATGCGGTCAAAGCTGGATGGCTATCCTTTCGAATATCAGGATGCGTTGTCGCTCATCTCAGGTGGCAGCCACCCTCCGCCAAGAGCCCGAAAAGCGGCTACCGCTGCACGCGCGCTTTCGGTCTGAGCCTGTGCTTTTGCATCTGAAGCCTTAAGAAGATTTTCATCATCATGTAAAACGTCAATCAGGCTTGCGGTACCCTGTTTCCATGCGATAAAAGACGACTGACGGGCATCAGACAGTGCGGTTACCCCTCTGGAAAGCGTGTTGGTTTGCAATTCCCTGTTGAGCAGAGACGAGAAAGCATTTTCAACCTCTTCACTGGCACGCAATACTTTCAGGCGATAAGCGGCAAGTGCTTCCGCTTCCCGCCCTTTCGCCTGGTCTATCTGCGCGTTAATACGACCGAAATCGAAAAGCCGCCAGCGCAGCCCCAGGACGCCTGCAGCCTGGCTGGCACCGTCGGAGAAAAGATTATCGCCTGATACAGACGTCGCGCTGCCGAGTAAGGCACTGAGGGTGAACTTCGGATAATACTCGCTCATGGCAACGCCTATACGCGCATTTGAGGCCGCAAGATTACGCTCGGCCACGATAATGTCAGGCCGGCGGCGTAACAGGTCGGCAGGTGTTCCTGTAGAAGTTAATTGTGGCGCTTGCGGAATGGCTGCCGGTAATGCCAGCTGCCTGCGGTGGGTACCCGGCGGCGTTCCAAGCATCACATCCAGCGCATTCATTGCGCTATCGAGTCCTGTCCGAAGAACCGGCACGGTTGCCTGTATCTGTGCCAGCGCTCCTTCCGCCTGACGAACCTGATACATGGGAACCAGTCCTTTGGTCTGAAGCAGCTTCACTTTTTCAATCAGCTCTCGCTGCGTTCGGACCTGTTTTTCCGCGATATCCAGCCTGGCCTGTAATCCACGCAGGGTAATATAAATATCAGCCGCCTGTGCAGCCACAGCAAGGCGGGTGGCGGCTACCCCCGCTTCAGAGGCCTGATAGTCAGCAAGAGCAGCCTCGCGACCGCGACGCAGACCGCCAAAAAGGTCAATCTCCCACCCTGCATTGAGATCGGCCTCATAGCTGTTACCGTAACGGTTGTAATCCGGTCTGGAACTGAGAACCTGCCCCAGGGGTGTTTCATCTGACTGATACGCACGTGTTCCCTGACCGCTGACGTTTGCTGACGGTAATAGTGCTGCTGAGGCCGCGCCCAGTCCGGCGCGTGACTGTGTCACCCGGGCTGTCGCCTGGGCAAGATCGAGATTCTGCGACAGAGCGTCCGTTACAAATTTACTCAGCAGGGGATCATTGAACCCTTCCCACCAGACGGCAAAATTGGCAGGTCGGGATACACTTCTGCTCAGGAGTGCAGATTCACCCATGTAACGCTTCGCTAGGGGGGCATCCGGGCGATGATAATCTGGTCCGACGGCGCAACCTGCCAGTAAACTGGTAATCAACATCACTGCAAAAGGGCGTGTGAGGAACAAGGAATATTCCTTGTGATAAATTAAGATTGTGACTAAATTACCAAATAGTCACTCGTTGTCAATCAGCGTTTGTTACGATAAGCTGGAAAAATGAATAAATACATCACTGCTCACCCTTCCCGGGGGCCTTCAGAACATATGATCCGTGACCAGGTGGTTGCAGCTGCGACGGAACACTTCGGGCACTTCGGTTATGAAAAAACTACGGTCTCCGATCTGGCAAAAGCCATAGGATTTTCTAAGGCCTATATATACAAATTTTTCGATTCTAAACAGGCAATTGGAGAGCAAATCTGCTCCAATCGTCTGAGTATGATAATGGAAATTGTCAACTCCGCAGTTGCCGGCTCCCCGACGGCATCTGAAAAGCTGAGACAGCTACTTAAAGCGCTGACAGAGTCCGGAAGTGATCTTTTCTTTCACGACCGCAAGCTCTATGACATAGCCGCCGTTGCCGCACGTGATAAATGGCCATCAGCTGCGGTGCATGAAGAGCGCATTCAGCAACTCATTGAAAAGATAATCATTGAAGGACGAAGTTCGGGAGAATTCGAGCGAAAAACGCCTCTTGACGAAGCAACTCAGGCTATTTTTCTGGTCATGAGACCTTACATCAGCCCGGTTCAGCTGCAGTACAACCTTGATTCTGCTGCATCCGCTGCAGCCCTACTTTCTTCACTCATATTACGAAGCCTTGCCCCCTGATGTTGTGACTATTGACATTTATGGTCACTAGAATAAAAATGCGGTTACTTTCCTTTTACTTTATTCAGGTAACCCATGTTCAGGATAAAACCTGTCACCCTGGCTGTATGCCTGTTGCCGTTGGCCTTGGTGGCCTGCGGTGACAATTCTGCTACCGATGATCCACGCACTCAGCCTCCCCTTGTAAGAGCTGTTAACGTGGGGGCGGCGAACGCTCTTTACCGTTCATTCACCGGCATTGTTGTTGCGCGTACCCAGAGTGACCTTGGCTTCAGGGTTCAGGGAAAAATTCTTGAACGCCTCGTTGACACAGGAGAAACGGTTAAACGTGGACAGCCGCTCATGCGCCTCGACCCTACTGATCTCAGTCTTCAGGCTCAGGCACAGCAGCAGGCGGTAACTGCCGCCCGCGCCCGCGCCCGGCAAGCTTCTCAGGATGAAGCGCGTTACCGCGGCCTTGTGGCAGCAGGCGCGGTTTCAGCATCAGCGTATGATCAGATTAAGGCCGCTGCAGATACTGCAAATGCCGATCTCAGCGCTGCACAGGCGCAAGCAAATGTTGCACAGAATGCCAGGAGCTATGCCGTACTTCTTGCTGACTCTGATGGCGTGGTAATGGATACGCTTGCTGAACCAGGCCAGGTAGTCAGCGCAGGCCAGCCGGTGATAAGGTTAGCCCGGGCGGGGCAGCGTGAAGCCCTTGTCCAGTTGCCTGAAACACTCAGGCCAGCTCCTGAAAGCCAGGCTGAAGCGACGCTATACGGCGATAAAGATCAGTTCGTAAATGCTCGGCTTCGCGTGCTTTCTGATGCAGCTGACCCATTAACACGTACCTTTGAAGCGCGTTATGTACTTGAAGGTGCGCTGGCCAGTGCGCCCTTGGGTGCGACGGTCACGCTGCGTATTGCTGACGAAAAAGCTTCCCGTAAGGTAATGGTCGTCCCCCTGACCGCCCTCATAGACAAGGGCAATGGCCCGGGAGTATGGGTTATTACCGGTCAGCCCGCCCGGGTATCCTGGCGGGCGGTACAGGCAGAGGGCCTGAGTGACGATATGGCAAAAGTCAGCAGTGGAATCAGTGCCGGCGATAAAGTGGTTGCGCTTGGAGCTCACCTGTTGCATGACGGCGAAACCGTCCGCATAGCGCTTCAGGGTGATGGCAGCATTGCCGGAGGCCAGCCTCATGAGTAACGCCCGTTTCAATCTCTCTGCGCTCGCCGTGCGGGAGCGTTCAATTACCTTATTCCTGATCATCCTTATCACGGTCGCGGGCATCCTCGCTTTTTTTGAGCTGGGTCGGGCAGAAGATCCGCCGTTTACAGTCAAACAGATGACGATCGTTACCGCGTGGCCGGGTGCGACGGCGCAGGAAATGCAGGACCAGGTTGCTGAACCGCTTGAAAAGCGCATGCAGGAGCTTAAGTGGTATGACCGGACCGAAACCTACACCCGCCCAGGAATGGCATTCAGCGTGCTCTGGCTGCAGGACAGTACACCTCCGTCGCAGGTGCAGGAAGAGTTTTATCAGGCTCGTAAGAAACTGAATGATGAAACTAAAAACCTGCCTGACGGCGTCATCGGACCTATGGTTAATGACGAATTTTCGGATGTCACATTTTCCCTTTTTGCTCTGAAAGCGAAAGGTGAACCTCAGCGTTTACTGGTGCGCGATGCAGAATCGCTGCGTCAGCGTCTGCTCCATGTGCCGGGTGTCAAAAAGGTCAACATCATTGGCGAGCAGACGGAACGCATTTTTGTCTCTTTTTCCCACGACAGGCTGGCCACACTTGGCGTTTCGGCCCAGGACATATTTTCAGCACTGAACAACCAGAATGTCCTGACGCCTGCGGGTTCAATTGACACTCAGGGACCTCAGGTATTTATCCGCCTTGACGGAGCTTTTAACAAACTGGAACAGATCCGCAAAACGCCTGTTGTCGTGAATGGTAGAACGCTGCAGCTGTCGGATATTGCTAACGTTGAACGGGGATATGAAGATCCTGCGACGTTTCTAATCCGGAATCAGGGAGAACCCACTCTTTTGCTGGGCATTATCATGCGGGAAGGGTGGAACGGACTGGAACTGGGCAGATCTCTTGATGCCGAGGCCGCCAGTATTAACGCATCAATGCCACTGGGAATGACACTGACGAAAGTCACCGATCAGTCGGTGAACATCAGCTCTGCAGTAGATGAATTTATGATCAAATTCTTTGTTGCGCTGCTGGTAGTGATGGTGGTCTGCTTCGTCAGCATGGGCTGGCGTGTAGGCGTAGTGGTTGCCGCTGCCGTACCGCTGACGCTGGCGGTCGTTTTCATCGTCATGGAGGCATCAGGTAAGAACTTCGACCGCATAACTCTGGGTTCACTGATTCTGGCGCTGGGACTGCTGGTGGATGACGCCATCATTGCGATTGAAATGATGGTTGTAAAAATGGAGGAGGGATACGATCGTATTAAAGCCTCAGCCTATGCCTGGAGCCATACTGCCGCCCCGATGCTGGCAGGAACCCTGGTTACGGCCGTGGGCTTTATGCCTAACGGCTTTGCGCAGTCTACCGCCGGTGAATATACGAGTAACATGTTCTGGATAGTCGGTATTGCGCTGATAGCCTCATGGGTAGTGGCCGTGGTGTTCACACCTTATCTGGGCGTGAAAATGCTGCCGGAAATCAAAACGATATCAGGTGGCCACGCCGCAATCTATGACACGCCGCGCTATAACCGTTTTCGCCGGTTACTGACTCGCGTTATCGCCCGGAAATGGATAGTTGCAGGAACGGTGATCATCGTCTTTACCATTGCCATTCTCGGCATGGGCGTTGTTAAGAAACAGTTCTTCCCGACATCCGATCGTCCTGAGGTGTTGATTGAGGTTCAGATGCCTTACGGCACTTCGATTGAACAGACCAGTGCAACCACGGCAAAAATCGAAGACTGGCTGAAAAAGCAGAAAGAGGCAAAAATTGTAACTTCCTACATCGGGCAGGGATCGTCCCGCTTCTACCTTGCAATGGCACCTGAGCTTCCCGATCCTTCATTTGCGAAGATTGTCGTCCTGACAGACAGCCAGGATGCCCGCGATATCCTCAAACATCGACTGCGTGAAGCCGCAGCCAGCGGGCTGGCTCCGGAAGCACGTGTTCGCGTAACACAACTGGTGTTTGGTCCGTACTCGCCTTATCCGGTGGCTTACCGGGGTATGGGACCTGATCCGGATAAATTGCGTGAGATAGCCAGTAAAGTAGAGGCGGTCATGCAGACCAGCCCCCTGATGAGGACCGTTAATACGGACTGGGGACAGCGCGTGCCGACGCTGCACTTTTCACTGAATCAGGATCGCCTTCAGGCTGTAGGACTGACATCGGGTGCCGTTTCGCAGCAACTCCAGTTCCTGCTCTCTGGCGTGCCCATTACGTCCGTTCGTGAAGATATCCGCTCCGTTCAGGTGATGGGGCGCGCAGCAGGCGATATCAGGCTCGACCCCGCCAAAATATCCGGATTTACGCTGGTGGGAGCGTCAGGCCAGCGCGTTCCGCTGTCTCAGATAGGTGATGTTGAAGTCAGAATGGAAGACCCCGTGCTGCGGCGTCGCGATAGGACCCCGACTATTACCGTAAGAGGCGACATTGCAGACAGCATGCAGCCGCCCGATGTTTCTATGGCGATTCTGAAACAGTTGCAGCCCGTTATCGCTAAGCTGCCGGCCGGTTACCGTATTGAGCAGGGAGGCCCTATCGAGGAGTCAGGTAAAGCAACAAAAGCAATGGCTCCGCTGTTCCCGATCATGATTGCCATCACGCTGCTAATCATCATTCTGCAAGTGCGCTCGATGTCGGCGATGGTGATGGTGTTTCTGACTGCACCGCTGGGGCTGATTGGCGTTGTACCGACCCTTTTACTTTTTGGTCAGCCGTTCGGGATAAATGCGCTGGTAGGGCTTATCGCGCTGTCGGGAATTCTGATGCGTAACACATTAATTCTGATAGGGCAGATCCATCACAATGAGCATGAAGGGCTGACACCATTTGAATCCGTTGTGGAAGCAACGGTTCAGCGCGCCCGACCCGTCTTACTGACGGCACTGGCCGCCATTCTGGCATTTATACCACTCACGCATTCTGTTTTCTGGGGAACCCTGGCTTACACGCTGATCGGCGGAACCTTCGCCGGCACTATCGTTACGTTGGTTTTCCTGCCTGCTATGTATGCCATATGGTTCAGGATTCATCCTGAAAATCAGAAGTATGCGGAAGCTAAAGCCGCAGAATAATCGTAAATCTCAGGGGGATACGTCTCCCTGTACGCTGGCTCAGGTCAGCACGCTGTGCAATCAAAAGCATGAGGTTTTCAGCATGAATCAGAATAACTCCGGGCGAATCGTCATCACCGGCTGCGGTATTGTCAGCCCCTTAGGATGTGGTACGGAGACCGTCTGGCGCAGACTTATTGAGGGCCGGTCGGGAATAACAATGCTTCCGCCTGAAATCAAAGAGGGCACAGGTATATCCGTTGCCGGAAGGGTTCCATCAATCGCAGAAGATCCTGAAGCCGGTTATGAGCCGGAACGTTACATCACCGCTAAAGAGCGCAAAAAAATGGACCGTTTCAGTGAGTTTGCTCTGATTGCAGCTCAGGAAGCCCTGACACAGGCGGGCTGGCAGCCGGATAATGAACACGCTCGTTCACGAACGGCAACAGTCATTGCCTCGGGGGTGGGAGGATTCGGTGCGATTGCCGATGCAGTGAGAACGACCGATACACGCGGACCTCGTCGTTTATCACCTTTTACGGCGCCCTCTTTTCTCGCCAACATGGCTGCCGGGCATGTCTCTATCCAGCATGGTTTCCGGGGACCTATCGGCGCGCCAATAACGGCATGCGCAGCAGGTGTACAGGCTATCGGTGATGCAGCGAGGTTGATTAAAGCAGGAGAAGCAGACATTGCGGTTTGCGGGGGTACAGAAGCCGCAATAGATCGCGTCACACTGGGATGTTTTGCTGCTGCCCGTGCACTGTCCACAAACAATGGTGACAAGCCTGGCGAAGCCTCAAAACCGTTTGACAAAGATCGGGATGGATTCGTGATGGCCGAAGGAGCCGGAATACTGGTCATCGAGTCTCTGGAGCATGCTCTAAAACGTGGTGCAACACCTTTGGCTGAGCTGGTGGGATATGGCACTAGCGCTGATGCATGGCATCTTACTGCCGGACCTGAAGATGGAAGCGGAGCCCGCAGATCCATTGAGCTTGCCCTGGCTCAGGCAGATGTGAGTGCCAATGATGTACAGCATATCAATGCTCATGCCACTTCAACAGGGGTTGGGGATAAAGGTGAGCTCTCGGCCATCCGTTCCGTATTTGGCAACTTCAGCAAAGTTGCCATCAGTTCTACCAAATCAGCTACCGGACATCTGCTGGGTGCGGCTGGCGGTATTGAGGCCATCTTTACCGTGCTGGCTCTGCGTGATCAGGTTATTCCGCCGACGCTGAATTTACACCATCCTGATGAAGCTGCTGAGGGGCTGGACCTGGTTGCGTTGAAGGCGCGTTATTCTTCCATCCGGCATGCGTTATCAAACGGATTCGGATTTGGTGGTGTGAATGCAAGCGTTCTCTTCCGACGATGGGAACTGGTTTGATGTAATATATAATGAAAATTGCCTATGTCCGCTTAAGTCACAAAGCGGACATTTTGCCTGAGCTTTCCTTTGTGAGCTTTAACGTCAGGCCAGCAATGTTTAAGCAAGCTGAAACTCCGCGCTTCCCTCACTTTTTACTCCTCACTTTTCCGGCAGCTGATAATTGTTATTTCTTCATCGTTGACTGTTACCATCCAGTGGTCTTCAAGCCTGGCCAGCCAGCGACTGAAGTGTTTGCTGAAGGTGCGGCTGGCGTAGCGTTAGGATTCCACACTGCAAGCGCATCAGCGCTACTTCTTAATTTAGTATCCAGAAAACGAATAAAGCCATTTTAAACAGATAGTTACTGGCTCATCGCTAACCCCCTATCCGCTTCAAATATCCGTCAGGCAATATTGTTGGGTCTGCTTACCCGGCCACTATAATGGCTGGTTTTGCGATGCAATTCTGGCTGTGCGCAAAGATGGCAAGCTTCAGGCTCAGCAAATGCATATCGCCGCTCAGGCTGAATAATGGTTAGAGGCTTTGCTCTCGTTGGTATAACCCTGATGCAGGCCAGCCAGTATCAGAGATATATAATCATCTTAACGCTTCACCTGAAACTCTGCTCACCTAGCAGCCCAAAGGCGCTGACGCCCTGTGATTCTTCGATTTCACCTGTCTGCTTATGGTGGTGTCATAAAATCCCCCTCTCCTATGCGATTTCAAAAATTCGCCAGTGAAAGGCACCACAAGTGATTTAAATTTAACCAGGCAGCTCAACCTGGCAGATGAAAACCAGTTTTATTCATTAATTTCATAGGCTTACCAACTGGTCTAATGACACCCCTGAAAAAAAAGTGTACAGGTGATCTTAACAATTAACCTTTATTATCAATAACTTAAGTGACCTGCCGCCGCCGCCATGAAAATGCAAAAATCAGCCGTTTTCCGCGGGGCCGCCG
>NZ_VOQX01000074.1:0-21337 GCF_016643525.1 Pantoea sp. Morm
GGCGCTGGAAGCCGGCAACCTGCTGTTTGAGCTGGGCGGATCGCGCGCCAGCCTGCGCGAGCACAACCTCGATCGCCACTGGCGCAACGCGCGTACCCACACGCTGCATGACCCGGTACGCTGGAAATATCCGGTCATCGGCAACTATCTGCTTAACGGCGTGCTGCCGCCGCGACGGGGAACGCTATGAGCCGCAAACAGATTCTGCTCAATGCTTTTAACATGAACTGCGTGGGGCATATTCACCATGGCATGTGGACCCATCCGCAGGACCGCTCAGTGGAGTTCAATTCGCTGGCGTACTGGCTGGATTTAGCGCGTCTGCTGGAGCGCGGCCTGTTCGACGGACTGTTCATTGCCGATATTCTCGGCGTTTACGATGTGTATCAGCAGGGTATCGGCCTGACGGCGCGCGAGTCCATTCAGTTGCCGGTGAACGATCCGCTGATGCTGATTTCCGGCATGGCCAGTGTGACGCAGCATCTGGGCTTTGGCGTGACCGCCAATCTCAGCTACGAAGCCCCTTATCCTTTTGCCCGCCGCCTGTCGACGCTCGACCATCTGACCAATGGCCGCATCGGCTGGAATATCGTGACCGGCTATCTCGACAGCGCGGCGCGCGCCATGGGTCAGCAGCAACTGCTGGCGCACGATCGGCGCTACGACCAGGCCGATGAGTTTCTTGATGTCACTTATCAGCTGTGGGAAGGCAGCTGGCAGGACGATGCGTTGCTGGCCGACAAACAGCGCCGGCTGTATGCCGACGCGCAGAAGATTCACGCGATCAATCATCAGGGTGAATTTTATCAGGTGCAGGGCTATCACCTGAGCAGCCCTTCGCCGCAGCGCACGCCGTTGCTATTCCAGGCAGGATCATCCGCGCGCGGCGTGGCGTTTGCTGCGCGGCACGCCGAGTGCAGTTTCGTGAATGCCAGCTCGCCGGCGGCGCTGCGCGAGCAGGCGCAGCGTCTGCGCCACGCGGCGGTGGCGGCGGGTCGTCAGGCGGACGACTTACGCATCTTTATGGGCGTCAGCGTGATCGTCGCCGCCAGCGAACGCGAAGCGCAGGAGAAGCACCGCAGCTATCTGGAATACGCCAGTGCTGAAGCCGGCATTGCGCACTTCTCCAGCTCAATTGGCGTCGATCTCGCTGCGTTTGGCCTCGATGAACCGATTCACAGCGGCGACACGCGCGCCATTGAATCGGTGAGCAAAGCCTATAACGGCTGGACGCGTCGCCAGCTGCTGGAGCAGCATGCCCTCGGTAGCCGCTATCCGGTGATTGTCGGCAACCCGTCTCAGGTCGCCGACCAGTTGATCCGCTGGATTGATGAAGGCGACATCGACGGCTTCAATCTGACGCGCATCCTGAATCCGCAAAGCTACCGCGATTTTATTGAGCTGGTGGTGCCGGAACTTCAGCAGCGCGGCCGCTTCAAAACCGCCTATCAGCCGGGATCGCTGCGGCAAAAAATTTTTCAGCAGCAGGATCGTCTGCCCGCGCGCCACCCGGCCGCGCGCTGGCGGCCTGTGGCTGACGTTCGTTAATTTAACCTCAGGAAATCAGGATGAAATTTGCCTCATTAGTGGCGCTGAGCGCCGCAATATTTACCGCCAGCGCGTTTGCCGCCGGTGACTACAGCGGCGCCCTCAAAGTCGGTACCACGGCGGCCTTCGCGCCGCCGCTGGAAACCGCCGTGGCTGAAGCGAAAAAGCAGGGACTGCAGGTGGAGCTGGTGGAGTTCACCGACTGGACTGCGCCGAACGTGAGTGTGGAAAATGGCGACATTGACGTCAACCTGTTCCAGCACAAGCCGTTTCTTGACAATGCCAACCGCGAGGGCGGTTTCCATCTGGTGCCGTATGCGCCCGCCATCATCAATAACATCGGGCTCTATTCGAAGAAGCACACAGCAATCGATCAGATTCCGGACGGCGGCACGGTGGCGATTGCCAATGACCCGATTAACGGTGCGCGCGGATTGCTGCTGTTGCAAAATGCGCAGCTGATTACGTTAAAACCGGGCAGCGGGCTGAAATCCACCGTGGATGATATCGCCAGCAATCCCAAACACCTGAAAATCATCGAAGTGGAGGCAGTGCAGCTGTCGCGCTCGCTGGATGAGGTCGACCTGGCGCAGGGGTATCCGCACTATCTGCGCTTGTCGAAGACCATCGACCCCAACAAGGCCCTGTTATTTGATGGCCTTGAGCATCCGGAATATGTGATTCAGTTCGTGATTCGCGACGGACATCAGGACGATCCGCGTCTCAAAAAGTTTGTTGATATCTATCAGCACTCGCCGGTGGTGCGCGCGAAGCTGGATGAGTTCTACGGCAAGCTGTATCAGCCGGGCTGGAGCCAGTAATTATGGTCAGCCTGACTCTTCCTGGCGAGCAGGCGGCGCTGCACACCACGACGCCGGTCGCGGGCCGTGCGCATGTGCAGATCCGCGGGCTGAGCAAACGCTATGACGGCCAGTCGCAGGATGCGCTGAAGCACATCGACTTACAGGTTAAACGCGGCGAAATTTTTGGCATCATTGGCCGCAGCGGCGCGGGCAAATCGACGCTGATCCGCTGTCTGAACCGGCTGGAAAATCCGACGCAGGGTGCGGTGGTGATTGACGGTATTGATCTCAGTTCACTGAGCGCCAGCCAGCTGGTGCAGTGGCGGCGCCGCACCGGCATGATTTTTCAGCACTTCAATTTATTGTCTGCTAAAACGGTGCGGCAAAACATTGAGCTGCCGATGAAGGTGGCTGGCATACCGGCGGCGCAACGGCGGCAAAAAGTGGATGAGCTGCTGGCGCTGGTTGGGCTGGAAGCGCGCCAGCATGCCTGGCCGGCGCAACTCTCCGGCGGGCAGAAGCAGCGCGTCGGCATTGCGCGCGCGCTGGTGCACGATCCGGAACTGCTGCTGTGCGACGAGGCAACCTCGGCGCTGGATCCGGAAACCACGCGCGCCATCCTCGCGCTGCTGAAAAAAATCAATCAGCAGCGTCATATCACTATTGTGCTGATCACCCATGAGATGGACGTGGTGCACGACCTGTGTCACCAGGTGGCGGTGATCGATCAGGGTGAAATCATTGAGCGCGGTCCGGTGTGGCAGGTGTACAGCGATCCGCAGCATGAGACGACGCGGCAGTTGCTTAATCCGCAATTCGGCGCGCTGCCGGAGGCCATCCAGCCGTTGCTGACGCCGCAACGTCAGGACGTGGACTCGCGTTTGCTGGTGCGGCTGCGCTACAGCGGGCAGGGCGCGCAACCGGATCTGGCGGCGATCAGCGCACAGGTCAGCGGCGAGCTGACACTACTGTATAGTGCGGTTGAATGGGTCGATCGCAAACCCACCGGCCAGCTGTTGCTGCTGCTGGATGCCCGGCACGACGCGCCGGCAGCCCTTACCGCGCTTCATCCGCTGGCGGACCAACTGGAGGTTGCAGGTTATGTCACTGGCTATTGATCGTTTATGGCAGGGGTTGCTGGATACGCTGCTGATGGTCGGCG
Source organism: Pantoea sp. Morm (assembly GCF_016643525.1). Classification (NCBI taxonomy): domain Bacteria; kingdom Pseudomonadati; phylum Pseudomonadota; class Gammaproteobacteria; order Enterobacterales; family Erwiniaceae; genus Pantoea; species Pantoea sp. Morm. The sequence continues at coordinate 3,514 of NZ_VOQX01000074.1, forward strand.
TGTCGTCGCTGCTGGCACTGCTGATCGGTTTACCGATGGCGGTGATTCTGGTGGTGACCGGGCGCGGCGATCTGTTCCCCAATCCGCTGCTCAACCGGCTGCTGGGCTGGCTGGTGAACCTGTTTCGCTCGATTCCGTTTTTGATTCTGATGGTGGCGCTGATCCCGTTTACCCGCTGGATTGTCGGCACTACCTACGGCGTCTGGGCGGCCGTGGTGCCGCTGACGCTGGCGGCGACGCCGTTTTTTGCCCGCATCGCGGAGGTGAGTCTGCGCGAAGTGGATAAAGGGCTGACGGAAGCGGCGCAGGCGATGGGCTTTCAGCGCTGGCATATTGTCTGGCACGTGCTGCTGCCGGAAGCGCGGCCTGGCATCGTCAGCGGTTTTACCATTACGCTGGTAACGATGATTAATGCCTCGGCGATGGCCGGTGCGATTGGCGCCGGCGGGCTGGGCGATCTGGCTTATCGTTACGGCTACCAGCGTTTCGATATGCAGGTCATGCTCACGGTGATCGTGGTGCTGGTGGCACTGGTCACGCTGCTGCAGCTGTGTGGCGACCGGCTGTCGCGCCGGCTGAACCATCGCTAAAGGCGTTTCAGCTGATCTGCAGGCCGTCAAGCGCCGCCAGCAGCGCGTCGACCTTCGGCAGCAGCTGTTTGCGGCGCGGCCAAATCACCGACAGCGGCAGACCGTCCGGCTGCTGCTGCGGCACAATCACTTCCAGCGCGCCGCTCGCCAGCGCGTCACGCACCAGCCATGACGGCATCTGCGCCACCCCGAGTCCAGCGCACAGCGCCTGCATTTGTGCATCCACGTCACCCAGCGCCATGCGAGAAGGCACCTGACGCCAGTGCGGATGTCCATCCTCCGTGGTAAACAGCCACGGCTTGGTACTGCCGTCAACGCGCTCATACAGAATCGCCCGATGCCGCAGCAACTCACTCTCGCTGGTCGGTCTGCCTGCGCGCGCCAGATAGTCCGGCGCGGCGCAAAACACCATACGCTCGCGGCCCATCGCCCGGCAGCCGAGCGAGGCGGGCAGATCCGGCGAACCGCCGATGCGCACCGCGACATCAATGCCCTCATCAAACAGATCAATAAAGCGATCCGAGAAGGTCAGGCTGAGTTCCACATCCGGATGCTGCTGACAGAACGGAATCAGCAGCGGCATCACGCCGAGCCGGCCATAGGTATTCGGCACCGCCAGCCGCAATCGCCCGGAAGGAATGGTGCGCTGCGCCGCCAGTACCGCTTCGGCTTCCGCCAGCTCCTCCATAATGCGCAGGCAGGTCTGATAATAGGCGCTGCCGGCGTCGGTGAGCGTCAGGCTGCGGGTGGTGCGCTCCAGCAGGCGAGAGCCGAGCCGCGCTTCCAGCCGCGTCACGCTTTTGCTGATGGCGGAACCGGTCAGGTGCAGACGCTCAGCGGCAGCGGCAAAACTGCCGCTTTCAACACTGGCGACAAAAGGAACGATGTCTTTCAGACGCTGATCGTGCATGTATTAGTGAATCCAGTTCAGGAATGATGTGAATTAATGCCACGGCTAAGAATTTAATTCTCTATTACGCTAAGGATAACTGCAACAGAGGAGATTCGACATGCAAAAACAGGCGTTAATCGTGGGGATCAGCGGGGTTATCGGTCGTGCGCTGGCGGAAAGGCTGCAAAGCGAGGGCTGGCAGGTAACCGGTTTGTCGCGTGGACGCGGTGCCATTCCCGAGGGCTGCCGCAGTCTGACGGCCGATCTGACCGATGCAGAAGCGGTGCGCAATGCGCTGGCACAGGAAAAACCGGATGCGCTGTTCTTTAGCGTCTGGTCACGCCAGGCGAATGAAAAAGAGAACATTCGCGTCAACGGCGGCATGGTGCATAACGTCATTGCCGCGCTTGGCGAGCGGCTGAACGGCGCGCATGTGGCACTGGTGACCGGGCTGAAGCATTATCTTGGTCCGTTCGAAGCGTATGGCAAAGGTGCGGTGCCGGTGACGCCGTTCCGCGAAGAACAGGGACGTCAGCCGGTCGATAACTTTTACTATGCGCAGGAAGATGAAGTGTTTGCCGGCGCAGAGCAATATGGCTACAGCTGGAGCGTGCACCGTCCGCACACCATCATCGGTTATGCATTGGGTAACGCCATGAACATGGGGCAGACGCTGGCTGTTTACGCCACGCTGTGCCGTGAAAAAGGCTGGCCGTTCATCTTTCCCGGCTCGCCGCAGCAGTGGAACGGTCTGGCCGATGTCACCGAAGCCGGTTTACTGGCGGAACAGCTGCTGTGGGCGACCCGTGCTGAAGGGGCTGCCAATCAGGATTTCAACGCGGTTAACGGCGATGTGTTCCGCTGGAACTGGCTATGGCCGCGTCTGGCAGACTATTTCGGTATTGAAGCTGCAGACTATCCGGCGCAGATGATGCCGCTGGAAGGACGCATGCAGGAAGCCGCAGCGGCCTGGCGTGAGATCGCTGCGCGCTATCAGCTGCGTGAAGCGGACATCGATAAACTGGCGTCGTGGTGGCACACCGATGCGGATTTGGGCCGGCCGATGGAGGCGTTTACCGATATGAGCAAGAGCCGTAAAGCCGGCTTTACCGGCTATCGCGCGACGCTGGATTCCTTCACCCAGCTGTTCGACCGACTGCGTGCGGAGCGCATCATTCCCTGATAACGTCACTGGCCGGCGTCGTCAGGCGATCTGCACCCAGCGCCGGCCAAGCAATACGGTCAGCACGATGATGCTCACGATGGCCGCCAGGTGCTGCAGCAAATCCAGCGCATGCAGGTGCACCGGATGACAGAACGCCAGCAGGCTTACCGCCATGCAGGCGACGCCCAGGCCCGCCATGGCCAGGCTGCGGGCCGGATAGAGCGCCCGCGTCTGGCGCAGACTGATGATGGTCAGCAGCAGCATCGGCAGACTCACCACCAGCAGGAAAACAAAGCACGGCAGCGTGTCGTGCTGCTGCAGCGGCGTGGACGTCTGCAGCAGACTGCTGGCGCTCAATCCCAGCCACAGCAGGCCCGGCGGCAACAGCAGCTTTGCGCTGATGCCGCGCCGCCCTGCAATGCTGAGTTCAAAGGCGCTGCGCATCGCCAGCAGCCCGAGGATAAACGCCAGCATCAGTTGCAGCGCGGCCTGCATCGCGCCGGCCTGCGACCAGTCGGTCAGAGTGCGCGGCACCAGCAAACTGGCCGCGATGCCGGCCGGTAGCGCCAGCGCCAGCCAGCCCAGCACGCGTTTTCCGCTCGCCGGCGGGCGTTTCACCGGGCGCAGATCGCGCCCCAGTTTTTCAATCAGCAAATGATGGTCAGTCATGGTTTGCTCCAAAGCGGCGCAGATTGATGAGCGCGCGGTGCAACAGCGATTTCACCGCCGACACGCTCAGATTATGGTGTGCCGCCGCCTCGTTCAGGCTCATTTCATGCAAATGAACATGCTCAACGATTTCACGCTGACGCAGCGGCAGCTGGCTGAGATAGCCCGCCAGCTCCTGCCGGGTGTCCAGCTGCTGCTGTTCTGCCGTGCTGGCGGGATCGGCGGCCTGAGCGTCGTCAAGCGCGCAGTGCAGCTGGCGGCTGCGGCGGCGCAGGGCATCAATGGCGCGCGCCGAGACTATCGCCGTCAGCCAGGGCAGAAAAGGGTAAGCGGGATCGTAGGTATGGCGCACGCGATGCAGCGTGAGCAGCACATCCTGAATCACATCTTCCGTTAAGGCTTCATCGCTCAGCCTGCGCCGCACCTGCGCGCGTATCACCGGCACCAGCGCCCGCAGCAGCCGGGTGTAGGCACACTGATCCCCGGCCTGCGCGCGTTCCATCAGTCCGGGCCAGTTTTCACGTGCGCTATCGCCTGTGTGCATACGCTGCCTTGTTGCCGTTACGTCTTCTTCGCTGCCGCCTGGTTTAACGCATCCACTACGATGCCGGGTGTCAGCACCTGCGGCAGTACTTTCGGTGGTCCGCCATCAGCCGGATACACCAGGTACATTGGTAAACCGCCCTGACCAAACTCACTCATCACGTCATCAACGTCCGGGTTAAATTTAGTCGAGTCTGCCACCATGTACAGCGTACCGGTTTTCGCCAGTGCGGTTTTCACCGCCTGGGTCGACAGCGAGGTCTTCTCGTTCACCTGACAGGTGATGCACCATGATGCGGTAAAATCGACAAAAATCGCTTTGCCATGCCCGCGCTGAGCGGCCACCGCCTGCGGCGTCCACGTCTGTTTGCTGACCTGCGCCTGTATATCGCCTTGCAGCGCCGCGCCTGGCTTGATCAGCCCCGGCAGCGGCGCGATCACCGCAATCAGCAATATCGCCGTGACGCTGAACAGCGCTTTGTGCCCTTTTCCGGCAAAGCGGCGCTGCTGCGCCATGCCATACAGCCAGCCGGCAAACGCCAGCACCACCGAGGCGGCCAGCACAACAGCCAGCGCGCTACTGCCCGCCTGCTGGTCCAGAATCCATACCAGCCAGGCCCAGGCACCGAGCATGGGAAAGGCCAGCCCGCGCTTAAGGATATCCATCCAGACGCCAGGACGCGGTAGAAATCGTGCCAGCGGCGGGAACAGCGACAGCAGGGTAAACGGCGCGGCAAAGCCGAGCGCCAGCGCAAAGAAAATGACCAGCGCAACCGCAGGGGGCTGCACCAGCGCGTAGCCGATGGCGCTGGCCATAAAGGGCGCGGCACAGGGCGTGGCTACGATGATCGCCAGTGCCCCGGTCAGCGCGGAACGCAAAAAAGCGCCGCGCTGGATGTCGATGGCCCCGACGCGCTGCACCGTTAGTCCCACCTCAAAGACGCCAAGCAGGTTAAGCGCGGCAGCCAGGATCACCAGCGACAGCAGGGCGATAACCAGCGGTGACTGCAGCTGAAAGCCCCAGCCGACCGCGGCGCCACCCGCGCGTGCGGCCAGCAGAATGCCGGCCAGCGCCATCATGGTCACCAGCACGCCGAGCAGGAAACCGAGGCCTTCACGGCGCGCGCTGGCAGCCTGGCTTTGATGGCGCAGCAGGCCAAGCGCTTTCAGCGAAATCACCGGAAAGACGCACGGCATGAGGTTGAGGATGATGCCGCCCAAAAAGGCGGCCAGCATCGCGGTTAACATGGCTGGCCTCTCACTTACTGCGCTTGCGGATGCGCAGCGTCATACTCTTTCACCGCCGCCAGCGCTTTTTCGATGTGGGTATCCGGGTTTCTGTCGGTATAGCTCAGCAGAATATTGCCGTTGGGGGCAATCACATAAGAGGTGCGGTCAGACAGCGTTTTGCCTTTTATCTGCATCAGCGTTTTATATTCGGCGGCCACTTTGGCGCCCGGATCGGCAGCCACGGCGAATTTGTCACGACACTCCAGCTTAGAAAAATCGCTGATCTGCTCGGTGTTACCGGCAGTGACGCCAATCACCGTGGCGCCCATTTTTTTGAAATCATCCGTGGCTTCGGCGAAGTCGTGCGCCTCAATGGTACAACCCGCGCTGAAGGCCGCCGGGAAGAAGTAGAGCACCACCGGCCCTTTTTGCAGCGCCTGCTGCAGCGAGAAAGTGAGCGGCTTACCGGCCAGCGCGCCCTGAAGTTCAAAGTCAGGTGCTTTGGCCCCGACGGGCAGCGCCGCGCCAGCAGCGAAGGCGGCGAGGCTCAGCGTGGTGCCGAGGGTGAGGGTAGCGATGAGATGCCTGATAGTTGTCATGATCTGCTCCTGCGGTGAAAGAGGTCCGGTTAGGGGTGTTCAGCCAGACAGTTCGCCGCAGTCGGTAAAAAGTTGCGCGGAGGGCAAAAAAAAGCAGGGCAGATCCCTTTTTCCCGTCTCGTTTATTTATTCTTTGCGTGAAATCCTTACAATAATCGCCTGATGTTTTTTTAGGTTTTAGATATGTCTTCAACGTCTTGCGATAAACAGCACAGTGAAACCCAGCAGCTGCTGGCCTCCCTTGAACAGCACATTGCCGAGCCGCCACCCCGGGTGCAGCCGGTGCCGGAAGATTTCTGGCAGCAGCTGGAGACGCTGACCCACGGCGACGACGCCTGACTCAGTTGCGCGGCTGTATACCGTGGCACACCATGCTCAGGGTGTGCTGCAGAATCATTTCGGTATCAAAGCCCGGCTCGTGGGCAAAGCGGGTAAAGGGCACCAGTACCATGCTGAGAATTGAGGTCATCAGCACATCGACATTCAGCTGGTTGTTCAGTAATCCCTGCTGCTGCCATTGAATCAGCAACGCGCGAATCCGTTCGCGTCCGGCATGACCGTGACGCTGTTTCAGCGTGCCGCCCAGCCCCTGACCACTGGCGACTTCCTGCAGCCACAGCGGTGCGAACCAGTCATGACTCAGCACGATATCCGCGAACTCTTTAATAAACCCGCTGATCGCAGCGACAGGGTCACTACTCTCTTCGACAAAATGCGCTTCCAGCCGTTGCCGTAACGGCACAAAGCGTTCCGCGACCACGGTATCCAGCAGTGACTCGCGCGACTGAAAATAGTAATTCAGCATGGCCGGGCTGACGCCAGCTTTACGGGCTATGGCGTTGAGCGAGGTTTCCGCGATGCCGTTTTGCGCATACAGCGCGAGCGTGATGTCCAGCAGATGTTCGCGCTGCTGGGCATTGATTGCGCCGCCGCGTGGACGGCCCGGCCGGCGGGGTTTATCAGAAGGCGCTGTCTCGCTCTCCATCACTTTTTGTGCGGTCATCTTTACGTACTCACGGGTTTCGTGTCAGACTTCGGTTAATATTAATTGTGCATTTAATTAATTTCAAACGGTGTCGTTATGAAACCTCAATCTATCACATCGCAGCGCGACAGCGGGGCAACCAGCCCGCCTTCCATTCGCCTGCTGATGGGCGCGCTGATGCTGGTGATGCTGCTGTCCGCGCTTGATCAGACCATTGTCTCGACCGCGCTGCCGACTATCGTCGGCGAACTGGGCGGGCTGGATCGCCTGTCGTGGATCGTCACTGCTTACATGCTGGCCTCAACCCTGGTTGTGCCGCTGTACGGCAAATTTGGCGATCTGTTTGGCCGCCGAACGGTGCTGCAAATCTCGGTGGTGCTGTTTTTGCTGGGCTCGGCGCTGTGCGGGCTGGCGCAAAACATGCCGCAGCTGATCTTTACCCGTGCGCTGCAGGGACTGGGCGGCGGCGGATTAATGGTGGTGAGCATGGCGGCGGTCGCGGATGTCATTCCGCCCGCCGATCGCGGCCGGTACCAGGGCCTGTTTGGCGGCGTGTTTGGTCTGGCGACGGTGATTGGGCCGCTGCTGGGCGGTTTTATCGTGCAGCACATGTCCTGGCGCTGGATTTTCTACATTAACCTGCCGCTCGGCCTGCTGGCGCTGCTGATCATTAATGCAGTGTTTAAAGCGGATAGCCGACGCAAACCCCATGAAATCGATTATCCGGGTGCGGTGTTTCTCAGCCTGGCGCTGGTGGGCGTGACGCTGTTTACCAGTGAAGGCGGCACGCTGCGCGAATGGTCAGATCCCCAGCTATGGTGCATTCTGGCCATGGGGCTGGTTGGCGTGTTGGGATTTATCTATGAGGAGCGACGCGCGTGGGAACCGATCATTCCACTCGATCTGTTCCGCAATCGCAGTTTTTCCCTCGCCAGTCTGATGGCGTTTATTATCGGCATGGCGCTGTTTGGCAGCGTGACGTTTTTGCCGCTTTATCTGCAGGTGGTAAAAAACGCCACGCCCACCGAGGCCGGACTACAGCTGTTACCGCTGATGGGCGGGCTGCTGGTCACCTCGATCATTAGTGGTCGCATGATTAGCCGCAGCGGGAAATACCGTTTGTTCCCCATCGCCGGGACGCTACTGGCCACAACCGGGATGGCGCTGATGACCACGCTGACGCTGGATGCGCCGCTCTGGCACATTTATCTGTTCTCCAGCGTGCTCGGCATGGGAATGGGCATGACTATGCAGGTGCTGGTGCTGGCGGTGCAAAATGCGGTGACGCCCGATCGCATCGGCGTAGCGACCTCATCGGTTACGCTGTTTCGCTCGGTGGGCGGTTCGATCGGCGTTGCGCTGTTTGGCGCTGTGTTCAGTCACGTGCTGAAATCCGGAGCGACCCGACTGATAGAGCAGGGTAACGTGCTGCCGCCTTCGCTGGATCCGGTCGCCGTGAACCATTTGCCTGCAGCGCTGCGTCAGGCTTATTTGCTGGTGTTCAGTGATGCGGTGCATGCCGCATTTCAGATGGCCGCCGGCGTTATGCTATTGGCTTTTATACTTTCGCTGCTGCTGCCGGAGTCGCCGCTGCGCGATAACGTGCGCAAATAAGCTTTCCGGTTATTTCGCAGCAGGTCCGTCGGTCAGGCTGCGGAATAAAATTTAAACGCAATTTGCCGGATAAATATGCGCTGTCGGCGCAAAGCAGCAAAAGATGTAGATTTTTATCCTAAATACATAGCGTTACCTTTCTGTAAACTTAGGTAAAAATAGTGAAGACAGCGAGAATTCGGGCGGAGACGCTTTATTTCTGCAACTTCTTTACGGTATAAATCTGCTATCCCTGTTATCCACTGTGAAACGTCACCCTATGATTGCTACTGCGGCCCGCAACCTGATTGCCTGCCTGATGTTATTAACCCTGGCTGGCTGCTCGTCTCACTCCTCGCCAGCACCGGAGCAGGAAAGTGTTGATACCTCACAGGACGGTGGTAAACAGCCCGATTTAATTCCGGTAATAGCCGCTTTGCACGATCAAATGCATTCGTGGGAAGGCACCAAATATCAGTGGGGCGGAACGCAATTATCCGGCGTTGACTGTTCCGGATTTGTCTGGCGCACCTTAAAAGATCGTTTCAATATTCCCATGGATCGCGTCACAACGCGTGAACTGATTGCCATGGGTAAGCCGGTCGATCAGGCGCATTTACAGCCTGGCGACTTAGTGTTCTTCCGCATTAAGCATGAGCTGCACGTCGGCTTTTACGACACCGATCGCCAGTTCCTGCATGCATCAGTCAGCCAGGGCGTGATGCGCTCGTCACTGAATAATCCGTACTGGAAATCGGTATATTTAGAAGCCAGACGACTCCCGCGCGAGCAAAATTCGCAGATCAGTTTCAATTATAAAAATAAAGTCTGAGGTCAGACTTCTTTCCACAAAACCGCGGCGCGACGTTTTCGCGCCCGCGCTCAGAGCCATCCCGCCGTCAACCATTCGTCTCCTGTTTCAGTGGCAATTCGCCTCCAACATGATGGCTGCTTTAACGCTCTGTGCCGCTTTATGGGCATTGAAATCCAATCAACCTATTGATTGTAAATAAATAATTTTAATATCACGCATTAACAATTAGTGCGATCATAGTATCCGCACTAATTATCAATTTTGTAATAGTAAACATGGTTATTATTATCTCCATCGAAGGCGCAGCGCCTTCTCATCAAACGCTAAGGAATATGACCATGAAAGCTATCAAAACACTGACCATTGCCGCCGCCGCCGCGCTTTCCCTGATGTCTGCTGCCAGCTTCGCGCAAACCGTTTCAGCCACCTCCACCACACTGGATGGTGCCGAAGCGAAAATTGCCGCTCAGGCTCAGCAGCAGGGCGCGCAATATAAAATTCTGGAAGCCAGCACCAACAACCTGGTGCACATGACCGCTGAACTCTACAAATAATGGATGGTTGCACAGGGATGTGCCAGAACGGGTCGCCTGACGGGCGGCCTTTTTTGTCGTGCAGTCAGGCTCGCAGCGTATCAATCATTCTGGCGATATTGCTGAATATGCAGCGCAGACTGTCTGGCAGGAGAACGCAATATGCTGAACAACGTGGATATCAACCGGCAGGCGCTGGCTTTTGCAGATGCATTACGCACGCAACGCCATGCTCACGTTCCGGTGATTCGTTTTGCCCACTGGCCGCAATTTATCGCGACGGTGCGCGCTGAGCTGGCGCAACCGGGCGATCAGAAATAATTAGCACGGTCACGATAATCGCACTAATTATCAATTGCAGTATAGTAACCTGAGTTATTATTAGTTTCATCGAAGGCACACAGCCTTCAGCCACAACCATTAAGGAATAAGACCATGAAAACCATTAAAGCTATGTCAATCGCCGCTGTTGCCGCTCTTTCTCTGATGTCAGCTGCCAGCTTTGCCCAGAGCGTAACCGTGACTTCCTCTACGCTGGACGGTGCAGAAGCTAAAATCGCCGCGCAGGCGCAAGAGCAGGGCGCTCAGTATAAAATTACTGAAGCCAACACCAACAACCGCGTGCACATGACGGCTGAACTGTATAACTAAGTTCAGACTGCTTAACTGCGTTAAGGCCGCCTTCGGGCGGCTTTGCTGTTTCCGGCCCGGCTGAAAGCTATCAAAAGCATCAGGCTGGCGTTCGAAATTTGACCAATCCTGCTCAGCGGGCGCAACAGGCGGAGCCCAGGCGTTTATCCACAGGATAAGCCAGCCTCTTTGCACGTCAGTTGTGGATAACTGCTTTAATATCAAACCGTCAGGCGATAAACGCTGAGTGGATTTCCCGACTTACCCGTCGGTTATTTTGTCAGAAATGAATCCGGTTGCGGCTAAATAAACGCGAAGCGGGAGAGTTTATTTCACCATTTCAAAACACATTAGGTTTGCGTAATCTGCACCGTTATTTTTTCGCGTCGTCGTCAAAATGGCGAGAGGGAATCAGATTTTTCTCTTTATTAACCGGCGTTCTTTTCGACCGGCCTTTGTCCAGCAGGCAGTCGCGGCAACAGGCTATTTGCGGATGGTGGATACGCGCTACCGTCAGCGCCTGATGCACGGTATACAAAGAGCCGATAAAGCGCTTTTCTTCTTCAAATTCCAGTACGTAACAGCCTTTTTTATGCAATACCCAGCCGGCGTCCGGATCGTGACATAAATAAAAATAGTGCGGTTCTAACATAACTTACTCTCGGGCGAGTGATAGCCATCGAATAGATAATCGGTGATGTGTCTAAATTAGAGACGCGTTCAGTCTACGCCGATGATGACCTGCGGGGCTAATTGATTTAATGACTTTCGGATTAGACCTGAAATGACCGGACCAGCATGAATAATGTGCCGGTCCGGTTGCTGATTTTATTCGCTGGCGAGCGCGGCGACCGGATCCATTCGTGCGGCTTTGCGCGCGGGCAGATAACCAAATATCATGCCGATAATGGTTGAGCAGGCAAAGGCTGCGCCAGCCGATTGCCATGAGTAGATGGCGGTCAGCACGCCGCCAGCCAGCAGTGAAATGACCGGACCTATCACCAGAGACAGCGCCACGCCGAGCGATCCGCCCACCAGGCACACCAGCACCGCTTCAATCATAAACTGCTGCATAATGTCGCCGCGTCGCGCACCTACCGCCATGCGCACACCAATCTCGTGGGTGCGTTCGGTCACCGACACCAGCATGATGTTCATTACGCCAATACTGCCGATCATGAGCGCAATCGAAGCCACCAGTAAAATTAGCAGCGTCAGCGTGGCCGCCGCACCTTCTATCGCTTTACGATACTTGTCCCGGTTGAACATCAGGAAATCTTTGGTGCCGTGGCGCGCCGTCAGCAACTGGGTGAGCGATTCCACCGCCGCACCGCTCACCACATCATCTTTGAGTTTAATACTGATACTGGTGAGCGCGGTCTGGCCGCTAATGCGATACATCACCGTGCTCCACGGCAGCCAGACGCTGAGACGGTTGGGCGACAGACCATCTTCATTATTGGCCACGCCAATAACACGCACCGGCACCGATCCCAGCACAATCATTTTGCCAATCGGGCTCGGGCCCTGTTCGCCAAATAATTTATTGCGCGTGTTGATATCAATGATGATTTCCTGGCGCGCGTGCCGCTCATCGCTGAAGTTGCTGCCTTCCACCAGCTTAATGCCCTGAATGCGAAAATAGTCGACGCCTACGCCGGAAACTGAAGTTTTGGAGGCGTTAGCCAGGTAACGAATGGGCTGCGTGGCGATGATCTCCGGACTGACGGCGGCGACAAACTGCTGGCGCGCAATCACATCGGCGTCGGCCATCACCAGGGTTTGTACCGGATGCGCATCATCCTCGACATAATCGCCGCCGGCATAGATAGAAATCACATTGGTACCCAGTCCGGAAATGCTCTCCAGCGTTTTTTCCCGTGCGCCCTGGCCCAGCGCCACCACGGTGACGACGGCGGCAATGCCAAAGATAATGCCGGTCATAGTCAGTGCGGTGCGCAGGCGGTGGGCGTTCATGGCATTCAGCGCCATGCGCAATGATTCGCGCAGCCGGTCAAGCAGACCGCGGAATCGGCTTTGCCGCTTGCGTGGCGCTGGCGTAAAGCGCGTTTTTGCGGCCGTGGCAGTACTGCCGCTGTCGGCAAAAATCTCGCCGTCCTGAATTTCGATGATGCGTTCCGCGTGCTGCGCCACTTTCATATCGTGGGTAACGATAATCACCGTGTGACCTTCGCAGTTCAGTTCGCTGAGGATGCGCAGCACTTCTTCACCGGAGTGCGAATCGAGCGCGCCGGTGGGCTCATCGGCGAGGATAATTTCGGCACCGTTGATCAGTGCACGCGCAATACTGACACGCTGCTGCTGGCCGCCCGATAGCTCGCCCGGCTTATGCTGTTCGCGCCCCTGTAATCCGAGCCGTACCAGCAGCTGTGCGGCGCGCTGACGGCGTGCGGTGCCGGATAAGTTGGCATAAATCGCCGGTATTTCAACATTGCTCAGCGCGCTGAGATCCGGCATCAGGTGATAGCGCTGAAAGATGAAGCCGATGTGCTCGCGCCGCACTTGCGCCAGCGCATCGGGCGAGAGCGTGGCGGTATTTTTGCCGCCAATCAGGTAATCACCGCTGTCCGGCGCATCAAGGCAGCCAAGAATGTTCAGCAGCGTGGATTTGCCTGAGCCCGAGGGCCCGATGATCGCCACCATTTCGCCGCTGGCAATCTGCAGATTAATGTTTTTCAGCACCTGCAGGGATTGCGAACCATTGACGTAGCTGCGCTGAATGTTGTGCAGTTCGATGATATTCACATCACCACCTTGTCCGCGCCCGGCTGCTGCGTGGCAAGGATCACTTTTTCCCCTAAGCGCAGCCCGCTCAGCACCTGAATGTCAACGCTGTCGCTGATGCCGGTGGTGATGTAGCGCTTCTCTGGCTGATTATTTTGATCCGCGATTTCGACGTAAGTACGACCATCGCTGGCCTTTTTCGTGGCCTGTACCGGCACCAGCAGCGCGTTTTTCGCCTGGTCACGCAGCAGATTAACCTGCGCCGTCATGGAGATGCGCAGCGCATTATCCGGGTTCGGCACATCAAGCAGGGCGTTGTAATACACCGCCGCGTTCGTGCTGCTCACGGTATTGCTTTCGCTGTTACCCATCAGTGCATCATCTTTCATCACCGACTCAGGAGCCAGTTCGATGCTGCGCAGCGTGGCGTTATAACGTTTATCCGGGTTGGCGAAGGTGGTAAACCACGCCTGCTGGCCGGGCTGAATATTGGTAATGTCCGCCTCGGAGATTTGCACTTTGATGGTCATTGTGCCGAGCTGCGCCAGTTTAGCGATGGTCGGGGCGCTCTGCACGGCGTTTACGGTCTGGCCCTGCTTCGTGACAATCGCCACCACCGTGCCGTCAATGGGTGCCATGATGCGCGTGTAGCCGAGATCGAGTTGCTTTTTATCCACTTCGATCTGCGCCTGAATCACCCGCGCCTGCTGCGCCGTCAGCTCTGCCTGGGCGATGCGCCACGCTTCGGCGGCGGTATCAAAATCCTGGCGGGAAACGGCATTGGTTTTAACCATCTGCTGCAGGCGCTGAAACTGTGCCTGCTGGCGTACCAGCGTAGCCTGACGGGTCTGTAAATCCGCCTGCGCCACGCTCAGCGCCGCCTGCGCATTACGCAGATCGCTGCGCTGCGGCTGATCATCGATCTCCGCGATCAGTTGGCCCTTGCGCACGTTGTCGCCAGCTTTGATATACAGCTTCTTCACCTGACCGGAGACCTGCGCACCGACGTTAACGCGCTCAATCGCGTCCATTTTGCCGGTAGCGGCAATCACGTTTTCGATGTCGCCCTGGCGCACCGCGGCGGTCATCAGCGGATTGGGTTTACTGCGTGACGCCGAATATGCCCAGAGAACCAGAATCATCACCAGCGCGGTCAGCGCGGCAAACAGCCATTTTTTCGTCATTGTGTGCATCATCGTCCCTTAAATTTAGCGAGAATAATAATCACTAAGCGGGACAAACTGGAGAAAAATTCTGCGGAATTTTGTCAGCCGCAGGGGAGTGCGCCATCCCTGGCGCAGGTTGTGGGTTAGCGATACCCCGTCAGTCAATCCGTTCAGAGCAGATTCAGCTGTTGCTTCAGCTGCGCAATCTCCCTGCGCCACTGCTGCTGCTGCGCCGGTTTCTGATGCTTTGCCTTACGCGCTTCGTCCTGCTGCAGCTTTTCTTCCAGCACCAGCAGCGCCTGCAACAGCGCATCTTCATCGCCCGGGCGGTCATCGACGGCAGCAGCGGCAAGCGGGTGATCGACTGGCACATGAGCGGTGGCCAGCCTGGCGGTCACCTGCGGCCAGTCGTGCCACTCGCTCAGCTGCTGCTGTTCAATCAGCCAGAAGCGATTGCAGCTGCTGGCGATCAGGCTGCGGTCGTGAGACACCAGCAGCACCGCGCCGGCGAACTGCTGCAGCGCCTGCGCCAGCTCCTCTTTGCCTGCCATATCCAGATGGTTAGTCGGTTCATCCAGCAGCAGCAGCGAGTAGCGCGCCAGCGTCAGGCCGACAAACAGCAGGCGCGAGCGCTCACCACCGCTGAGTGAGGCAACCTTCTGCTGATGGCGCAGCCAGGGAAAGCCTGCGCTAATCAGTGCCATTTTGCACTGCTCATCGCTCAGCGCAGCGAAACCGTGTAGCGCCGCGCTTAACGTCTGGTCGTCACGCAACTGTTGCAGGCTCTGGTCGTAATAGCCGACGCGGGCGCGCGGATGAAACAGCGGGCTGTCGCCTTGCTGCCAGCTGTGCCACAGCTGGCGCAGCAGTGAGGATTTGCCGCAGCCGTTGTGGCCGACAATCGCGATGCGATCGCCACTTTTCACCTGCAGCGCGGGCAGGGAAAAAAGGGTCGGCGCCCCGGCAGCAGGCTGAATCGACATCGGCGGCAGCGCCAGCACGCGATCCGCCTGCAGCGCTTCGCCCTGTAACTGCAGCTGCCACGGACTGCCGGCGCTGAGCGTGGTCTGCGCGGCTTTCAGCCAGTCGATGCGCTTCTCCATTTGTTTTGCTTTACGCGCCAGACCTTCGTTGTCATAGGTCCGACCCCAGATCGCCAGCCGTTTTGCACTGCTCTCAACCCGGGCGATCTCCTGCTGCTGTGCCTGGTGGCGCTGCGCATCCGCCTCATCCTGCTGTGCCAGCGCCTCGCGGGCGGCCGTGCAGGGCAGACGGAAGACGTGCAGCGTGCGATCGCGCAGGATTGCGCTGCAGTTGGTGACGCGATCCAGCAGCGCGCTGTCGTGGGACACCAGCACAAAGCTGCCCTGCCAGCCGATCAGGAAATTCTCAAGCCACAGCAGGGTCGGCAGGTCGAGATGGTTACCCGGTTCGTCCAGCAACAGTAAATCCGGCTGCAGAATCAGCGCGCGCGCCAGCAACAGCCGCATATGCTGCCCGCCGCTCAGCGTCGCCGCGGTTTGTGACTGCTGCGCTGTGCTGAAACCCAGCGTATGCAGCAGCGCCTCGGCACGCCAGCGCTCGCTACTGCGCTGTGCTGCGGGCAGCCGGGCGATCACGCCATCCAGCAATGAGGCCTCGAGTAATGTTTCCGGCAGAAGTTGTTCAATGCGCGCCAGCAGACAGTGGCTGGCGGGTGTGACGCTGCCGTGACTGGCGGCCAGTTCACCGCTGAGAATTTTCAGCAGGGTACTTTTACCGCTGCCGTTGTCGCCAATCAGGCCGATGCGGTCGCCTTTTTTCAGGCTGAAATCCAGGGAATGAAAAAGCGGGCCAAAGGCATTGTCGAAGCCGACGGCATGTGCGGAAAGGAGTGTGCTCATCTACTTACTCTCAAGTTGCAGGCGCAAAAAAGCCTGACGTCAGAATTTCGCTGACGACAACCCGGTAAGCCGGAGAGAAGGGATTAAATTGTCAGAACTTCGCTCAGGCGGATTATCGCAGCACGAGTGCGGTAAAACCTGAGCGGGTCCAGTCACCATAGAAGTGTGAGTAAACAAACAGTTCACACGACGGCATAGAGTTCCTCCTTAGTTATCAGCAGGTGAATAAGTCAGCCGATAATAGTGGCGGAGTGCGGCTTTTTCCAGCGA
This sequence comes from Pantoea sp. Morm, assembly GCF_016643525.1. NCBI lineage: Bacteria > Pseudomonadati > Pseudomonadota > Gammaproteobacteria > Enterobacterales > Erwiniaceae > Pantoea > Pantoea sp. Morm. The sequence goes on from NZ_VOQX01000074.1 coordinate 19,821, forward strand.
TTTGTATCGGCGTTGGTATAGTATGGCGTCAGAGTCTGATTGATGTCACAGGAGATTGAATATGTTGATTTATGACGTTTTTGGCCGCCACATTGGTGTTCTGCGCAAGGATGATGGCTGGCAGGTATTTCGCGTCGACGTGACAGAAAGAAAATTCTCACGAATGTTTGATATCGTTATTCCAGATGATATGCCAGAAGACGAAATTGCAGGCTGGCTGGGTGATATCTTTCATGAAGCTGCAACTGAGCATCATCCTGATGTGAAACGCATCGAATGAAAACCTGGTTATGTTGAGATGTTTGCCTTTGGCTTAAAGCGGACTTGGCCAAAGTTCATGTCCGCTTTGAGCGAGTAGCTGACTTCGATAATTGAAGTCTATCCCAGCTAAAGCATGCTTAATGACTGAATTCGTCTTTTAACAATCCAAAAACCCAGTCATCCTGCCACCGATCCTGAAGAAAATAGTTTTGCCTTAATGTGCCCTCATGTTGAAATCCTACCTTAAGCAATGTCCTGCGTGAAGCTTCATTACCCGAGGTAACTGTCGCTGTTAGCTTGTGATATCCATGTGTGTTAAATGCAAAACGAGCAATATCTTTTAAGGACTCGCTGCCAAAACCTTTGCCATGAAATTCCGAAGCAAGTATGAACCCTACTTCCGCAATGCTCTCACTACGCTCAATAAAGCCAGTTACTCCAATGGGTAAATGTGTATTCTTTTGACTGATAACGAGACACAGCCAGTGTTCACTGCCTTTTTGCCACGGTTGCAAACGCTTCTCAAAAGAGTGGATTCTGATTTCCTCTTCCGTTCGTGAATCGCTAATGAAATGCATAACATGGCGGTCCTGATTTAATGCCAGATAAAATGGCCAGTCAGTGTGGCTGAGACAGCGATAATTAAGTCCGGCAGAGGGAACATAATGCATTGGCATTCTCCATATTTTTCTTTATGTTCCGTTAGATTTAAAGATTTCATGAGCTGGATTTCAAGAACCTTACCAACATTCGTAACGTCCACTTTCGGCACAGGGCTGCTGTTGCAGCCCTCACAAATTAAACTTCAATAGACTCAGCTATCTCCAGAGCATCTTCCACTTCAATACCGAGATAACGGACTGTACTTTCGAGGTATTTGTGACCTAACAGTAGCTGGAACACTCGAAGATTCTTCGTTTTTTATAGATCAGATATGGCTTGGTTCTTTGCATAGAATGCGTACTGTACAGAGTCTCGTCGAGACCCAGCTTATCAATCCATCCATGAAAAATACGGTTATATTGCCTGGTTGAAATATGTCGTGAAGAACCGACGCGGGACTGGAACAGATAGTCGTTACTACGTAGATGAGCCATTTTGATCCACGCTGCTACAGCCTCTCTGGTTACCTTAGTCAGTTCAAACTGAACGGGGCTTCCCGTTTTTTGCTGCAGCACTGTCGCTCTGCCCGAAACAGAGTGCCCATAGGCCACATCAGAAACTTTTAGCTTAACCAGATCACAGCCCCGAAGTTT
>NZ_VOQX01000075.1:0-21234 GCF_016643525.1 Pantoea sp. Morm
TCGTAGTTAAGCCGTGCTGGCACAAATCCGGAATAAGCTAACTGAATTTACCGCCTGACAGAATCATCGATGTATAACGTCAGGAATTCGAAAAAACGACGTCAAAAGCTTTGATTAAGAATGTGCTTAAGGTATTTGAACTGATTACGCGTATATTACTCAGCGGGTACTACCCAATCTCTTGAAGAAACTTGAATTTTTATCCCGGAACTTATCATTTCGGGATCTTTTTTTTCAAAAAGGCCCACCGAAGTGAGCCATGCTTTGCTGAAGCATTATGGCTTATCTGCGGTGCCGCTCGTTAGACGGTGAGTAAGGTACAGTCCCCTTACCCGCTTGCTCAGACAGCCCTCCAGAGCTTTGACTGTTGCCACGCCGCTAGACGTGATTCACCGCATTAAACCCAGCATATAGTTAAGCATTACTTAAGTGAAGTTTTTTATCTTAATTATATGACCTGACACCTGACGCTTATACGTTTTTTCAGGCATTCATGAGATGGAGAGGTCCGCCGTCAAGGAATTTAACCCCGTCCTCTGGCATTAGAGCCAGCGCTCTTTCCAATAAGCTAACGGCGGATTAATTGACATGCCGGATTACTATCAAAGGATGATTTAAGCCAGCAGACAACGAAAGCATTATAGTCGCTACAGCGCCGGGTGCCTCCCGGTAGGCTCGTAAACAATCAACGACACCCGCATGTTAACGCACTTCGATTGTTCTGCCCCTCCGCTCAGGGGGATTCGTTGTAGCTAAGAGAATTTAGCATTCGATTGAAACTATATGATTTTAGTAAATAAAAAAAACACCTACGGCTGGTAACCGTGGCGCTTTTAATCACTCACTTATGATGGAACTGCTCAGTCCGCTTTGCTTCCCGAGCGTAAAGTGAATATGCCAGGTCGCATGCCCTTTGTCTTTAGCTATTCGTGCCATCAATTCTCTTCACTCCTTATTTTAGGGAATTAAATTCTCCATTTCGCGTTTGATCGCATAAAACATTTCCCCCTCAAGAATATCCAGCACCCATTCCATTCTGTTGCGGGCTTCCTTAGTGCTGATACCCGTGAAATAGATCATGGATGCACCGATGTTTTGCACGCTCTTGCGTTTGCAATATCGTAATCTGGCTATGTTTTTAATCGGGTTGTCCTTACCGAATGTTTTCACCATAACTAATTCAACAAAGGCAGCATCATCTGATTCTTTGGCTAGAGCAATGATGCTTGCCGTTGCTGATTGAGGGATTAGCAGGTCACGGGCTTTGCGGAATAACTCTTCGCCGCGCAAACCTTCACAATGAAGCTCTGACACGATTTTCTCAATCTGTCTGCCCTGCTGCTCACTCCATTCGCAACGCATCATAAGGCGGCCCATAACGTTTACTTCTCCGCGATCGTAATCTTCATTACCCAGATGCTGACCCCACACTGTGAGCATGTGGCGAACCCATGCCTGTTGCGATGAATTGATGGTCTTCCTTCCATTACCAAACAATCGTCGCATGTCGGCAGCGCTGCGCACACCCGCAAGCCTGACGATTTGTTGGAAGTCTCGTTCAATGCGCATGTTTCATCCCCATGATTTTGGCGATGTGCTTGATAATTCGGTAATCGACCGGGAAGGTATTTCGTGAGCGGTACATTCTGAGCAACCGCCATTTTTCTCGAAGGTAATCGGCGATCATTTCTTTCTCCGTCTGGTGATTTTTGTAGGGCTTGCCGGGCAGCTGGGGACGCTTACTCAGTATCTGGATGGGTTGATAGGGGTAAACCCGGCTGAGTAATCTGGTTAACCAGGTCATGCCGCCTCTGATTGCTTTATTAGCTCTCTGGTTTTCTGCCGGTAGTGCGACGCTAGTTCCTGCAACTCTTCACGCGTCCACTTAACCACCGGGTGCGGGCCCATCAAGAGATCGAAAGCATCCTGCCCGATTTTCTTAATCAGGTTTGGCGTGTAGTTTTCGATGTTTCCTGAGAGATGTTGATTGCAGGGAACGCACTGCTTATGGCAGTTGGTTTCGTCATAACGTGTGGCCGGCGATGCCCCGCGAGTGCGGTAATGACCAGCGTCATATTTTCCATCGTGAAAGCGACCGCAGCTTATGCATGGATCGTCGGCGTCGCGTGTGCGGATAAACTCGTTGAAGGCGGCTTGAGCTTGTTTGTGAAAGTGGCTGAGGGGCTTAAGTGCTAACTTGCGGATCTTGAGGTGACGTTTTTCCTGCTGTGCTTCTATCTTCCTGACCTGCTCCTGCTGCTGTATTCGTTTCTTTCTGGCTGCTGTTGTGAGTTGCTTTATCAGTTCGTCCTGGTGCTCTTCGCTACACCACCACTGATAAAGAGTAAGAGGCTTATAGCGCTTTTTGCATATTCGACATTTACGCACCTTTGGTGCTTTCCTTTCTTCAGGCATTGCACCTCTCCTTATTGCGGTCATCATAATATCTGACGTCGTCGCCCTTGAGCGGCATAAGGTATATGGATGGGAAAATACACCAGCCATAATTTCTGAAATCTCTTAGCGAGACGTACATTTTGCCAACACATACAATGTCACCGACACACAGCCAGCCGCCTGTGTTAGAGGGCATTTGTCCACGGGTACCATCTTGAGCGTTAAAAAATTCTCCAGCCTCGAACCAACTCAGTAATGTTACAGACTTGCCGACATTCTCTGGATTCACTGATTCAATCACCAAGGCAACGAAACCTGCTTCAAGTCCTGATTTCATCAGATTTTCTCCACATGATAACATCTGGCCCTAATTCATATTCATACGGACCCGGAAGTTTTAAAGCTATTACAGAGAAAACGTGGTGAATTATGACGCTTCGTCTGTGCGATCCTTATGCGCGTAATCGGGCCAATATTTATTGAAGATGATTTCTGATACCTTCAGCTTTAGCCCAAGCGAGTGGGCCTTACCTGTAACAGCTGACACCGATTTATTTATCGCGGCTGCCATAACGGGCACAGGAACCTTTCCGGCGACGCGCTCGATGTAAGCCAGATCCTTATCTGACCATGTTTTCTTAGGCATTTTGATTGTCCTTTAGTTTTTGATATTCGCTACCGTGCGGAATGGTCAGCGCCAGCCGGAACTGCGCGCACCACTGCTCAACCTGATTGAGGAAGAAGTGCATATCTCCTGTATCAAGGCTGGATGTATGGCGTGGTTCATAGGAGGTGACTTTCTCGCCGGTAACGAAGTCGGTATAGGTAATCTCTTCGCAGCCAAGGTAAGTGCGTTTGAGGTTGCGCTTTACCCAATCAGGTGTGGCGTCGATACGACCAAACTAGATGAGGTATTCACTGATTTCGCCAAACCACATATGGATGAGGCTGTTCTGTGAAAGGCTACGTTTTTCTTTCCACGGCCTGAGGATTAGCCGGTAGCAGTCGCCAGATTCGAGCAAAGGGAGTAACTGCTGCCCCACGGCGAGGAAGTTCGATTTGTGCAACCGAACCCCACTATTTGAGATGTCGGCCATATAGTTTAATTAGTTTATTTTTAATTTTTTCTTGATTTCCCTAGTGCTTGATTTACTTATCGGTGAGGGTAAGCCCAGGAGTGATCAATGCCCATTGATGATAAGATTCCGGTAATAGCTAAGTAAGCCAATACCAGCGCGAAAATTACAATTGCTGTAATTTCAAGTGATTTCAGAAAATGATGCTTAGCCATAAATATCCCTCTTCAGTTTGTGTGTATTGAGCGTACCTTCTGAAAATAAGATGTTACCGGTAAAGTGCAAGTCAAATTCACACTTTGAAACGTAAAGCAGAACTTATTGATTTTTTGCGTTGCGAACATACCCCGCTCCGCTTTGAGAGCAATCATCGCCATTGGGTTGGTTTTAGGCGTGCCTGCTCATGATTTACCTCGCTTCAGGGTGGCACGCAGCATCGCTACGCCTTCCTGCGCTTTCTCGGTAGTTGATGGGATGGAGAGCTTTAACAGCAGCTTACACGGCTCAGGTATTTCTTCTCCAGCTTCGATGCGCTGTGATGGAGTTGCCCCCGCTAAGACGGACGCGGTTAATTTATAGCCAGCAGCGAACTTCTGTATTCCCTGGGGGACTGCATTTTCAGCCCTTTATGGGGATGCCAGTTATTATAGTCTTCCATCCAATCCGTCAGTTTTCCCATCACTGTCATGGCTGAATCGCCACGGGTTTAACAGACACCTCTGAGTCATTTAAGATGACTTAAAGAGAGGTGTCCATGAGCGGTAAGCGTTATCCTGCAGAGTTTAAAATTGAAGCAGTCAAACAGGTTGTTGAGCGTGGTCATTCTGTTTCCAGCGTTGCAACACGTCTCGATATCACCACCCACAGCCTTTACGCCTGGATGAAGAAGTACGGTCCGGATTCTCCCACTCATAATGCACAGTCAGATGTTCAGGCTGAGATCCGCCGTCTCCAGAAAGAACTGAAGCGGGTTACCGACGAACGGGACATATTAAAAAAAGCCGCGGCGTACTTCGCAAAGCTGTCCGACTGAGGTACGCCTTTATCCGCGACAACAGCCGTTGCTGGCCTGTTCGATTGCTCTGTCGGATTCTGGATGTTCATCCGAGTGGATTTTATTTCTGGCTTCAACAGCCACATTCACAGCGTCACCAGGCAGACCAGATGCTGACCGGGCAGATCAAGCAGTTCTGGCTTGAGTCTGGCTGCGTCTATGGTTATCGCAAGATCCATCTCGATCTGCGTGATACTGGGCAACAGTGTGGAGTGAACCGGGTCTGGCGGCTCATGAGGCGTGCAGGAATAAAAGCTCAGGTTGGGTACCGTAGCCCACGGGTAAGTAAAGGCAAAGCCAGCATCGTGGCACCCAACAGGCTCCAGCGGCAGTTCAATCCAGACTCACCGAATGAGCGTTGGGTGACGGACATAACCTACATCCGAACCCACGAAGGCTGGCTGTATCTGGCCGTGGTGGTTGACCTGTTCTCCCGAAAAGTTATCGATTGGTCAATGCAACCTCGTATGACAAAAGAGATTGTCCTGAACGCATTACTAATGGCGGTGTGGAGGCGTAATCCCCAAAAACAGGTACTGGTTCACTCTGATCAGGGCAGTCAATACACAAGCCATGAGTGGCAGCCGTTCCTGAAATCACACGGTCTGGAAGGTAGCATGAGTCGTCGTGGTAACTGCCATGACAACGCGGTTGCGGAAAGCTTTTTCCAGCTACTGAAACGCGAACGGATTAAGAAAAAGATCTACGGAACGAGAGACGAAGCCAGAAGCGATATTTTTGATTACATCGAAATGTTTTATAACAGTAAGCGTCGGCATGGTTCGAGCGAGCAGATGCCACCGGCTGAATATGAAAACCTATATTATCAACGGCTCAAAAGTGTCTAGATTACCCGTGGCGATTCATCGCAACCGGCAGCCGCTTCGCACCCATCGAGAGACAAGCCAGATGTTGGGTTAACCGCCAGTCCTTGTCGGTGGATTCAGCTATGCCGATCCATTTGGATCAACGTCCCCGACAACAGTGGTATTCTTTTGAAAGAGAAAATTAACGGGCTTCTAAAGGATGCTTACCAGTAAACAGAACAACGCTCTAAACATCATGATGGCTCTGAGTGAGGAGAAAGTTATACCTGTCAGAGATTTAATTTCAGAAGTTTCACTTTCTGTTAGTTACCTTGAAAGTCTGATAGCGGTGCTCAGGGATGAAGGCCTAGTTAAGAGTATGCCCGGCATGTACGGCGGTTACGCATTATCCCGTAATCCCGCCAGCATTACCGTAACTGACATATTGTCTGCCTTCAGTGCCTCAGACACTCCTTACCCTGTGGTAAGGGCTCTCATTTCGGTATCGCTTAAAGATTTGCAGAACTCAGCTCAAATTTCTAAGACCTGAACATAATGGAGTGACTCGTCATACGTAATCACTTGCGCTGTTTGTTGATGTACTGCTGCAATCCGGCTATTTGCTTTCCTGCCATGAACATTCGCTCAAATAAAGTGAATTAATTCTGTTCATTTGCGGCTAAGGCATGGGAAGCCACACGGGCTGCATGGGATGCCATTGCATTCTGCTTGAACGACTTAACTCGCGAAATCGCATAGCGAATCGCTTCTATCCAGCGAGGGTCGGCTGAAATTATCAGGGAATTTTTTAGCGAAGCATGTAAATCACTCCATACCATGATGCGTACAGACACCTCTCTCCCCAGTCCATGATTGAAGTCCGTTAGGATTGAGTTGATCGCTTCTTTTGTTTGCTGGTAGCCGTCCCCCATCTGATACATACCCGCCAAACGTTTTATCTGAATTTCACACTCAGCTGCAATGTCATCTTGCATCGTACGCTCCGTTTTCGTCTTTTAAATTTGACTTAACGAATAAAATTCTAGTAGCTGCTGCACAAATTTTCGACCAATTATACTTCAAGTAGTGCAGATATTTAATCAACCGAAAGATCGGATAATTCATTATTTATAATGGGTTATGTATTAATTGTGCGCTATTTACTTAAGAAATTTCTGGTATTTTTTTATGTTCCCAAAATGTTCCGTCAAATCCCGGCAGCATATTTAGAAAGGTATACAATTCACCCCGCACTGGTAATGTGCCTCTGGGCATATTCCATGACTAACAAGCAGCACTAATAGCTGACAACCCTGTGTGACATCTGCCGCCGTAGTCCGATACGGCGGATTTTTTTCAAGTCAGGCATAGCCCGATCTTACGAACTGTATAAACCGTGTCTTCAGCTTTGCTTGCAGACCAACCTGAACCAGCTTCCCCATGTAACAATCCATCACCTTACAGACTTTCAAACGTTCAGCTATTGCGAGGCTTTGTACCACGCCTGCCATCTGTAAGTGTTTAGACGGAGGGTTCTTACACAATCAGCGTTTTCCACATCCGATGACAGATCAGTATCACTGTCCTCTCCCGCCTAGCTTACGTTGCGGCCACTTTTTACCGACCAGGGTGATGCCGAACTCTTCTTTTCGGCTGCTCCAACCCTGGAGCCATCGCCATCATCTCTTCTATTATCCGCGGTATTTTTCCCAGTGAGGTGCACGACAGCAGGCTCAGATGACTTCACAAGATGCTGTGCGGACTACTTAAGACTCATCTTACATGGTTCCACGCCTTTCAGGCTGTGCACCATTTGCGTCATCATAAATCCCTGAGGGTTATCCGGTCAGAATCACCTCCGCACTCCTGAAAGCCATTTCCGCTTTGACCTGACCGGTCTAATCACCTGCTGCCTATCCCTGCACCCCGCTAGCCAACCTGCGCACTTAAGCTAACGCAGCGAGTGTGCCATTCACATTCAGAATTGAAATGCATCATTTCCTGACTTTATCCTTACAATTTGTTATTAATAACCGTTATCATATTCATTCTCATTGCTGTTCGCATAAACCAATGAAGCCAATCAACCCTGAATGTAAGTGTTCAGAGCAGAGGATCATTTGTATGAAAGTTTCCACACTGTGTGCTGCGTTGACGCTGCTCGCGTCATCCCCGCTTTATGCCCGTGATAGTGCAGAGGAGGAGCTGGTCGTTGATGCAACCCGTACCGAAGGTTCACGCAATGATTCTCCTCAGGTCATCAGGGTGATTGGCGAAAAAGAGATTAGCCAGCAGCGACAGCTGACGTCTGACACATCCCAGATTCTGAGCAACCTGCTCCCGTCTTTTTCCCCTGCGCGACAGAAAATGTCCGGCAGCGGTGAAACGTTGCGCGGCCGTATGCCGCTGGTGATGATTGATGGTATTCCACAATCCAACCCTCTGCGCCCTACCGGGCGGGAAATGCACACCATTGACGCGTCCATGATTGAGCGTATTGAAGTCATCAAGGGTGCTAATGCGAGCAACGGGATCGGGGCGACAGGTGGAGTGATTAATATCATCACAAAGCGCGCAAAGCCCGGCACCGTCAATCAGCACCTCGGCGTCGAAGCCACGACGCCTACGGCTGAATTTGACCACGATACGCTGGCCTATAAAACGAACTACAGTGTTAACGGCAGCGAGGAATACGTAGATTATCTGTTCGCGCTGAGCTTTGAAGATCAGGGCTTGTTCAAAGACGCAGATAACCGTGCGATTGGTGTGGATAATACCCAGGGCGACCTGATGGATTCACGCGCGTGGGACATGCTGGCGAAGGTCGGTTACTGGCTGGATAATGACCAGCGCATTCAGCTGAGTCTTAATCGCTACCGACTGAAAAATAAAGACAACTATGTCAGCGTGACCGGCGATCGCGATGCCGGCATACTGACCACCTCTGCCAAAGGCAGGCCGGAAGGCCGCGCGCCGCACAACGATGTCTGGACGGTGGGTACCACCTACGATAACTATAATCTGGCGGGCATGAAGCTCACCGCGCTGGCCTATTATCAGCGCTACGAAGCGCTGTTTGGCGCGACAAACTCTTCTTCTTTCCAGGATCCGGCCATTGCGCCCATCGGGGCCTTATACGATCAGAGCCGCGCCTTTACCGACAAATACGGCACCAAAATCGCGCTGACCAAAGATGATTTCTGGGACGATCGCTTTAAGGCAACGGTAGGATTTGATACCCTTTTTGACAATTCCAAGCAGGATTTATGGTCAACCGGGCGGACTTACGTACCTGAAATTAACTATACCGACCTGTCCCCGTTCCTGCAGCTTGAGTATTCCCCGGTAGAGTCAGTAAAGCTCAGCGGTGGCGTACGCTATGAATACGCGCGACTGAATATTGACAGTTATCAGACGACCTGGGCGAACGATCGCGTCAGCGTTGAGGGAGGCACGCCCACCTTTGATCAGACGCTGTACAACGCGGGTATCGTCTGGACGCCACTGGCGCCGATCAGCTTGTTTGCCAGCTACAGCGAAGGTTTCACCGTGCCTGACGTGGGCCGCGTGCTACGGGGCATTGACACCCCGGGCGTCAGGCTGGATGAATACAGCGGCCTGAAACCGATCGTCACCAAAAATAGCGAGGCGGGCTTCCGCATTCAGCAGGCGCCCTTTGATTTTGAAGCAAGCTATTACCGTTCGTCTTCAAAGCTCGGAAGCCGCGTGGAACTGGTTGATGACGCATTTGTCGCCCGCCGGGAAAAAACGCAAATCGATGGCCTGGAGGTCAGCGCGGGCTACAGCCCTAATGCGGATCATAAGCTCACGCTCGCCTGGTCTCATATGCGCGGCCGTTACGACAGCGATGAAAACGGCAGCCTGGATGCAAAACTTGACGGCCTGAATATCGCGCCGGATCGCCTCATCGCCAGCTGGTCAGCAAACTGGAATACGGAGCTGAGTACCTTCCTGCAGGCCAACTGGGCTATGAGCAAAAAATTCGACGATGAGGAAAAGGATTTCTCCGGTTACACACTGGTAGATGCAGCCGTGGGTTATAAACTTCCCCGTGGACAGCTGAGCCTGGGCATTTCCAACCTGCTGAATAAAAAATACATCACTTATTATTCGCAGAGCGCCTCCGTTGACCCTGACCGCTATTTTGCCGGGAGGGGGCGCACGGCCACGCTCGGCTACAGTCTTGACTTCTGATTATGGCCGCCCCGCTTCCGGGGCGGTAAACCTGACGATGGAGAAACAATTTTACTTTTCGCCTCTTCGCCGGCGCTGGCTGCAGGCGCTGCTGTTATGCAGCGTGTCACCCGGCCTTCTGGCCGTGCAACGGCCCGCCCAGCGTGCCGTTTCACTGTTTCAGGGTGCCACCGACAGCCTGGCGGCGCTGGGCATTACGCCCTGCGGGATCGTTGAATCCTGGGCGGAAAAGCCGGTTTACCGTTACCTGCGAAACCAGTTTTCAGGCGTGCCGCAGTTAGGCCTGGAAACCCAGCCGGCGCTTGAAAAAATAGCGCTGCTCAGGCCCGATATCATATTTGCTTCCCGTTTCCGCCATCAGGATGTTGCGCCGCTGATGGAAAAGATTGCGCCCGTGGTGCTGCTCGATGACGTTTATGAATTTAAAAAAACGCTGAAAGTCGTTGCAGAAAAACTCTCAAAGGTCAATGAGGCAGGAAACCTGCTTCAGCGCTGGGATTCACGCATTGTCGCCCTTCAGACCCTAATGAGAGAACGGTTCGGTTCACAGGCCAGACCCCGGGTATCTGTCATTGAAGTCCGCCCCGATCACATCCGCAGCTACACTCCGCAAAGCTTTCCTGGATCTGTGATGTCCGAACTCGGTTTTGACTGGAACGGGCAGGCTACGCAGACGCGCGGCACGTCGTTGCGCTTTTCCAGTATGGAGAACCTGCCGCTGCTGGATGCCGATATCTTTTTCATTCTGCTGCGGGCGGAAAGCCCTGCCATTCTGCGTCAGTACCGGGTGATGACTGCGCATCCGCTCTGGCAGCAACTGAGCGCCGTGAGAATACGGCAGTTAAGGACGGTTGACAGCGTTCCATGGAGTCTGTCGGGTGGCATTATTGGCGCAAATCAGATTCTCACTGACACAGAGCTGGCGCTGAGCCGGGGGGCATCGTGAAAGCACGCTTTCTGTTCTGCTGTGCCCTTCTGGCGCTGATGATGGTGCTCAGCGTCATGATCGGAGTGCGCTTTTACACGCTTTCACAGGTGGCTGACGCTTTGTTTCACTCCGATCCCCTCCGTGCGGCTGACGCCATCATTCGCACATCCCGGTTGCCACGCACATGGCTGGCCATGTGTGTGGGGGCTTTTCTGGCTGTGGCGGGCGGACTTATGCAGGCGCTGACTCGCAATCCTGTGGCATCGCCCGGGCTGTTCGGCGTCAATGCGGGCGCGGCGCTGGCAGTTGTGCTGGCCGGTAGCGTTCTTTCCCTGAGCATCCCCTGGCAGACACTTTTACTGGCATTTTTCGGGGCGTGCGCGGCCAGTATGCTGGTGTGGTTCGCCAGCCGGGCAGGTAACGGACGGGATAATCCACTTCGGCTGGTGCTGGCTGGGGTGGCGATAACCGCGCTGTGTAATGCCATTACCCAAGCAATCCTCGTTATCGACCAGGAGACGCTTGATACGATGCTGTTCTGGCTGGCCGGGAGCCTGTCGGGTCATGACCTGCCTCATGTCTATGCGATGCTGCTTCCCGGAACGCTGCTGACTGTTGTCGCGTGCCTGTCTGCCGGCCAGATGGATGTACTACGTGCCGGCGAGGAAATTGCCACCGGCCTTGGGCAAAATATCGTCCGTGTCCGCCTCCTTGCCAGCCTGCTGGTCGTGGGGCTGGCGGGAAACGCCGTGGCACTCGCCGGTAGCATCGGCTTCGTCGGACTGATAGTGCCGCATATCGCCCGCCAGCTGTTTGGCAGCGACCTGCGTCTGATGCTACCGGCCTGCGCATTGATCGGCGCGTTACTGTTGCTGACGGCGGATATCGTGGCGCGCGTGATAATTTTACCGCAGGAAGTCCCCGTCGGCGTCATGACGGCGCTGATGGGCGCGCCATTTTTTATAGTGCTGGCGCAGCGCAGGAGACACCATGTCTGATAACCGCGTTATACGCTGCGGCCCGTTTTCACGCCTTTACGCCGGGCGATTACCGTTGGTCATGCTGCTCTGCCTGTTGGCTTCGCTGCTGATGACGCTTGCTGCATTAAGCGCCGGCGACGTACCCCTTCCGCTGTATCAGGCGCTGTGGCTCCTGATACATCCTGACGCCAGCTCACAAAGCTTCATCCTGCACGAGCTGCGTTTACCCCGCGTGGCGCTTGCGCTTCTTTCAGGCGCGGGGCTTGGACTCGCCGGACTGGTTATGCAGCTGCTGGTACGTAATCCGCTGGCTTCTCCGGACACGCTCGGCGTCACTACCGGCGCAAGCGTCGGGGCGCTGCTGTGGCTTTCTTTTTTCAGTTTTTCATGGGGTAGCGCGCTGATGCCGGTGGCAGCGATGGCTGGCGCCACCTGCGCGGTTGGCCTGGTATTCATACTTTCAGGGCCCAGGGGGCTGACGCCAGCCCGACTGATCCTGACGGGTGTCGGCGTCTCGGCAATGGCGGGCGCGGTGGTGACCTTCATACTGGTTTTCAGCCCACTGACTACCACCTTTTCTGCGTGGGTATGGCTTAGCGGCAGCGTTTATGCGGCGACCTGGGAAAAGGTGCGTCACCTCCTCGCCATCGATCTGGCGGCATTGCTGCTCTGGCTGTTTTCGCTGCGTTATCTGAGCACGCTTCTGCTGGACGACGACCTTGCCACGGGGCTGGGTGTGCGGGTGCATGTAATGCGGGCCCTGCTATTGTTGGGCTGCGTGATACTTTCCGGCGGCGCGATAGCAATGGTGGGCGCCATGGCGTTTGTTGGCCTGATAGCGCCCCACCTCGGCAGACAGATTGTACGTCACGGCATTTTTGGCCAGGCGTTTGTCACCGCCTGCTGCGGCGGCGTCATGGTGGTTACTGCTGACCTGCTGGCCAGAACGCTGTTCCGGCCTGCAGATCTTCCGGCGGGCATCTTTGTTGCGCTGGTCGGCGCGCCGTTTTTTCTGGCGTTGCTTATCCGGCAGCGTACGTAAACTGATGGAGAAAACGTGTCTCTTTCCACTCATAAGCTGAACGTGAGCTATACACAGCAGCAGGTCATACACTCGCTGGATCTCAAACTGCCCGCCGCGAAAGTCTCTGTACTGATCGGGAGTAATGGCTGTGGTAAAAGCACCCTGCTCCGGGCAATGGCCCGGCTTCTCAGGCCGCAGTCGGGAACCGTTATACTGGACGGGATGGATATTCATGCCAGCAGTACGGCGCAGGTCGCCCGCCGGCTGGCGATCCTGCCGCAGATCCCCGTCGCCCCCGAAGGAATTTCCGTACGTCAGCTCGTTAGCCTGGGACGCTTCCCGTATCAGAGCTGGTTACGTCAGTGGTCAGCGGAAGATGAAAGGCAGGTAGACGAGGCCCTTCGACTGACCGGAACTGATGCATTACAGCATCGCCCTGTGGATGCCTTATCAGGCGGGCAGCGGCAGCGCGTCTGGATTGCCATGACGCTGGCACAGGCGACCGATACGTTGCTGCTGGATGAGCCGACCACCTATCTTGATCTGGCCCATCAGGTTGAGGTGCTTGAACTGTTGCGCGACCTGAACCAGACGCACGGTAAAACCATCGTTATGGTCCTGCACGATCTTAATCTGGCCAGCCGCTACGCCGACCATCTGGTCGCCGTACACGACGGACGGGTTTATGCACAGGGTGCGCCGGGGGATATCATGACTGAAGCGCTGGTGAATAAGGTGTTTAACCTGCAGTGCCGGATTATTGAAGATCCTTTCTTTCGCTCGCCGCTGTGTATTCCTTTTCCCGGGGCGCTACATGCTGACGCCTGAGGAGCAAGCCTTTCTGCAGAAGAATTTCCGCTTACGGCCCCTCGCGGCGGCCGACGCGCGCAGTATGCCGGCAGAATATGTGCTCAATGCGAAACATTGCGATGCCTTTTTACGTCTCGTGATGCCGCTGACAGGCGCACCGGATGTGGCCATAGCCGCCTCGCTGTTTGCAAAACGTCTGGCATTTCTCGCGACGGGCAATGTGCTCTATGCTATGAGCGTGTTTGACAGTGGCCTGACCTTCTCTCTTTCTCGCAGCCGGCTTGAGTATGCTCACGATAACGGGCTATGGACATCGTCGCTCCCGGCAGACACTCTAGTGACATGCTATCTTCCCGGTGAGCGAGATGCCTGGCGTGAAGAAGTCGTGTCAGCGCTTTTCCGCGGGTTTCTTTCTCCGCTCTGGCAAAGTCTGGCCGGAGTGAGCGGACTGCCCATACAGATACTCTGGGAAAATACCGCGATGCGGGTTTTTTCACTTTATCAGGGCCGAATGGACAGGCTCGATGAAACGCAGAACGAGCGCAGGGATGCCGATTTTAACTGGTTGATCGGACAGGCTTCACCTTCTCTCTTTGGCCTGTCCTGGAACCCGCTGCAACGCTTTCGCCGACCTCTCCAGCTAAACGCGGCGGGAAAGCCTGTGCGCTTTCGTCGCACCTGCTGTTTCTATTACAAAGCAACCGACCCTGTCGAATACTGCCTCAACTGCCCACTCTGCAGGCCAAAATAAGCACCGGACTTTAGCCGAGTGGGAGACGTGCTGGTACTCAATTACTCGCGAACGGCGTCAGGGGCAATCACCCGTGGGCGCCTGTCATGAATATCAACCATGCCCCCTGTGGCTGGGCGACGTCACAATCACAACCCCTTCTCTTCCGTGGTGCTGCCCGGAAAGCTTGGATGTTCAATATTTGTCACATCGCTCTACTTCCTGTTCGGACTCCTGCTGTTCGGACATCAGTGACGCCAGATCTATCGTTCCAGCCGCCGGATTGCGGCTTGCCCACCGGGCACATAGCCTGAGAACGCTCAGGCGTATCATTGCTTCACGCTAGGGCGAGGCATCGTTTTCCGTTATGACGACACCTCTGTTCATGAACGCACGTTTTTTCCCGCTTATGAAGAGGTTCTCCCATGCTGGCATATCACACCGGCTCGCAGTGTCAGGAGAAACATGCGTTTCGTCACTTCAGATACGGACGGATAGAAAACGGGTATGCAGTTGTGTTGGATATCAATCAGGAAAAGATTCCTATGCAGAAGGGCTATACGGTGAAGGTCCACAGAGCAGAGCGTGTCTGGCTAAAAGCGCATCCGTTGCTCAGACAGCTGTAAGGTTCTCACACGGAAGGTATGCTGACCTGACTTACATGTTGCACGCCATCAGATTCATGGTGTCCGACAATCTGGTTAGTAGACAGTAGTTAGCTCCAGGAGGTGTTTAGCAATCTTGTTAAAGTTCGAAACAATTGTAACCCGTGACTATCACAGCAATACATAATGTCCACATTCGGTTTGCCGATAACCGAAGCAGTCATTGGATAATCCGGAACATATCATGCTCCTGCATACGTTAAAAAATCTGTTTTCCCTAAGTCGCTCACGTTTATCCGCTTCTGTAGGCGCGCTTGAGCAGGCTATGCCAGTTATTGAGTTCACCCCAGCCGGAATAATCCGGAAGGCCAGCCCGCTTTTTCTTACTACTATGGGCTACCGAGCCGACGAAATAATCGGACACCACCACAGCATGTTTTGTGCCCCTTCGCTAATCAGTACACCTGAATACCGCCATTTCTGGCAGCGCCTTGCGGACGGTGAGAGCTTCAGTGGTAAGTATATGAGGCTGGCAAAGGGCAACCGTCCCGTATGGCTAGAGGCAAGCTACATTCCCGTTGCTGACAGGCGCGGGAGGGTTTTTAAAATCATCAAAATAGCCGCAGACGTTTCCGGGCGCGTACAGTCAGCACTGGAACTGGAGTCAGTCGTCAATGCCATCAGCCGCTCTATGGCCGTCATTACGTTCGATCCAACCGGACTTGTACTTGATGTTAACGAAAACTTCCTTAGCGCCACCGGGTATCAGCGGGAGGAGGTCATCGGTCAGCATCACAGGCTATTTTGTAGCGAATCACTGTATAAAAGTGATGAGTACCGGCAGTTCTGGGAAAAACTGAATCAGGGTGAATTTTTCTCTGGCCAGTTTCCACGACTGAATAGTCGTGGTGCCCCGCTTTGGTTACGTGCCACCTATAATCCGGTATTCAGCCCAGATGGCAAACTGTATAAAATTGTGAAATTTGCTTCAGACGTTACCGGTCAGGTCCTGAGAAATCAGAAAGAGCAGGATGCCGCCGTGCACGCGTGGGATATGGCAGTCCAGACACGGGGAAGTGCCCAGACAGGTGCAGACGTAATCGAGAACAGCATCAGAATGATAGACAGGATTGCTCTTGGGATGAGCTCGGTTTCAGCGGATAAATCCCGACTCAACAGTCAGTCTGACAGCATTGACGGTATGGTCGAAACAATCCGAAGCTTTGCCATGCAGACAAGGCTGATTGCCCTGAATGCCGCTATTGAAGCAGCCAGGGCGGGTGCCTCAGGCAGAAGCTTTGCCGTTGTCGCCGCAGAAGTCCGCAACCTTGCAGCAAGCGTCAGTGCTGCCACTGAAGAAATCGAACGGGTCGTGGTGGATAACAACCTGCTGGCCAAAAAAGTACTCTGTGGTATAGAGGGCAGTATGTCAAACACAAAGGACGGCGTGGCGCTCATGCGCGAGGCAGGTGAGGTCATTGCCAGTATTCAGATAAACTCAGAAGGCGTGGAGAAAGCCGTCAGGGATGTGGCACATTCAGTGAAAGAGGGACATGCCTGATGGGCTGACTGATATAAAGGGAAGGTTTAGCGGTGTGGAGGAGCCAGAAACCCCTGGGGCGGCCTTATGTTCATCTGGTCTGATATGCTGCCGGTGCCGGTTACGGGCTCTGCATCAGATATCTGGGGGGCAGCCTGACCATGCTTTTGCAGATCGGGTATATAACACGTTTTATCATGCTCCCCCTAAGTACTGCTGCACTTTCCCGCTGACAAACATGCTCTCGGCAGCACCGGAATTTACTCTTTCAAAGGTTTCAGTGCGTGCGACTTTGCCAGTGGAAATCGAGGCTCACGGCCTCCCCGTCCTTCTCCATTATTATCCGTTCTCTGGCACAGACGCCGTTGGGTATGACTTTTTTCCATTGCCGGTCTGTCAGCTCCGGATATACGGGGATAAAAAACATCCCCATCAGAAGCCACAGGCGGGATTCAACCCGACTGACTGTCTGAGGTGACAACCAGAGCGGCATGCTGAAACCCAGGGCGCGGGTGTCCGCAATCCGCAGGACCCCCTCAGGTGGCGGTAAATCGGCAAACACGACCGCGGGCAGAGGAGCACGCAGGCAGAGAGAACCGCACCTGGGAAAGCTGTCACCCTCGACCGTAACAGGAGAATCAAGATGTGCCGCAGTGAATACCGGCGGCGGAAGACGTCCTTCAGCTAAAGCGGTCCTCGCTGTGAATCATGCCGGTGAGATTTTCTTCCCGGACAGCCCGGACGTGCGCGTGTTCAGCAACAGCGCTGCAGAAGGCGCTGAACGTAGATGCTGGCATATCCCCGAGCGGATAGCGCCGGAAAATGATTTTCCGCTCAGGATGGTTAAGGAGTGACTGTCCGCGGGTCTGTAAAACATTTTTAATGTGTGAGCTCATACCCGTCAAGGGATACCAGTGTCCAGGAAAATCAGGCTGCCGCATCTTCCAGCAGCTGTGAGTGAAATCCATTTTTCGTGACGTAATTTTCCTTATGTTATCCGGGAGCATCCGTACTCGTTATTCCCGGATGCCCGAATCAGTAATGGCTGAAACGCTACTTTCCGAGGGGAAACGGCCACCTGACTGAACGGCGTGGCCGCGGCCGGCACGTGGCCAGTCGGGATAATGATAACCGCGCGACAGTAGACAGCTGAAGATTATGATGCGTACGCGCAGATGATGGCGTCAGACGCCGCGCCGCAGGCTGAGGCTGCCCCGCAGGGAAAGGTAGCGGCCCTCGATGCTGCTCATGAAAAATGCGTCAGCGTCCGCAGCCGCGCAGAACGCCTGATACACCTTTGCCGGCACCGCGAGCCAGCGCCAGCACGCGCCGTCCCGGTACTCCAGCTCCAGCACGCCGGTGGTCGGATCGTAGCCCGCGCTGCGAAACAGCTGAGACGTGACTTCATGCCTGTTCATGCTGTGGTTCCTGTCCTGGCGATCGCGCACGTGGACGCCGTCAAAAAAAGTGGGGTGCCGCCGAGCGGCTCCCCGTTCAGGGAATGAAAACAACCGATTTATTATTCTGCTTACGCGGGAGTTATCGGCCGCCCGCCCTTAAACCTGAGCCGGCGTGGAGGTTCACTGTAGCCTGTAACGTCCGTGACCATTGCTGTTCCGGCCTCAGGCTGCCCGGAATCCGTCCGCGAGGAGTAGGTGCAGATGTTCATCCGCACTTCTGGCCGCCTCCCGGCGCCAGCCCGACCGCTACAGCAGTTTATCGAGCGCGGGCAGCTCGCCGGTGATGCGCGCGGGCAGGGGGATGCGCTGGAGGCCGTGCTCGTCAAAGCCGGCGTCGAGCGCGTGACGGTTCAGGTAAATGCCCGATACCGAAGGGCTCAGGCGAAGCTGCCGGCGGCCGCGCCATTCACTCTCTGCCAGCACCATGTAAATCCATCCAGTCAGTTTCACCGCGTGCAGGGCGTGCTGCAGCCGGAACAGGTCGTTCTGCCCCTGCAGGTTGCCGTTGCCGGCGCGCCACAGATAGTCGAGCTTGCCGGGCAGGTCGGCACGCAGTCCCTTCACCCGCCCTTCTTTCAGCAGTCAGCTGATGTCGCTGGCAAGCTCCCGGGGAAAACGCCGCTGCTTCTCGGCGGTAGCCAGCCAGCGGGTCAGAAAGAGGTTGTCCTGCGCGGGGGAGGTCGCGACCCCGTCGCGGCGGGCAGTGTGCAGTGCAATCAGCCCGCACCAGGCCAGGTGACTGACGTTCAGATTGTCGTTATCCATAAGAGGCATCCTTCATGCAGGACCACATTAAAAACTGGCACTGAAATGCGGTATTTTATGACATCATCCCTGCCCGGAGTAGTCTGTTGAGTCTGCACCCGATTCAGCTGTGAAGTCTGACTTCATCCGGGTCGTCGCCCCGGAGCTGTTCAATCGCGAAAATCAGCGAGGGATTACAGACTTCATTTTCCTTTTCGCTGGCTTTTACGAGCGTGACCAGCTCCCGGATCAATCGATTACGATCGGTCTGCTGGCCCCGGTCGGCCAGATTCAGGCAAATCATGCCGGTAATCCGGCAAGCCTCCCAGTAGAGGGATTCTGTCAGTTCAACTTCTGAGTCTTTCATCCGCGTTTCTTCCGTTTGAATCTGATGCATATGAGCATAATGGCGTAGGCAGAGCCTGCTATTATCAGCTTACTGAAAATTGTAGCGGCGGTCAGCAGGCTACTGAAGCCGATATTCAGACGGGCGAGCAGTGCTAAGCCTGTGCTGTGAATGCCGCTTTAGCGGCCTGTCAGCAGCTTATCAGTCAGAAGGTCGGAGGTAAAAGAAGCAGCAGGCCTCTTGCTCTGCAGCGACACTTACCCATAGTCACAGCATCCATTTATCTGCCCCTGCAGCTCCGTCCATCCAGTCCGGGCGGTGGTGGCTGGTCAATGGGGGAAAACGCGATACCCGTGCGCCGCGGGTCCGCTTAATTTGAAATAACGTTTCCTGCATTTCTGCCGATAAATATGCTGAAAGTTTTTATTATTTTCAGATTTCATAAATTATTAGTCACTTACAATGGCAGGAATTACAGATGACGATTACACAGCGATTGTTGCTTACCTTTTCACTTCTCTCTGCCTCGCTGGTCGCGATGGTCATCGTGGCCGTCATGGTTGCCGGCGGATTCCAGTCCCGCTTTCAGTATGTACAGGAAAATACCGTTCCGTCATTGCTGGATCTGGGAAAACTGGTAGACGGCAGTAATTCCCTCATTATCTGGCTCTACCGCCACCAGAGCGCAACAGATCCGCGGCGACAGGCTGAAGTCGAAAAGAAAATCGATGAAGCTATAAGTAATATTAAATCACTGAACAACTATTACCTGAATAATGACATATCGAACGAGGAGGACCGGCAGTTGACAGAGAGAGCGTTCTCCACCATCAAACAGGTTGAATCCTCGCTTCCGGAATTTCTTGCTGGCTCACGCGCACAGAATGACGCCATTGCACTGGGGGCGCTCCAGAGCAATAACGGCATTGGCGAAGCCGCCCGCCAGTTGATTGCAGGCTACCAGAAACAGCTCAAACTTAACGTGGACATCGGCAGCACCCTGCGTCAGGAAAATGACCGAACTTATCAGGTGACAGTCTGGAGCTTAATAGGGGGTTCCGCACTGGCCATTGCTATTCTGGCCTTCTTTGCGCTCAAAACGGTTTTCGGTATCCGCGGGCAACTCAACGGCATGCGGCAGACTATGGAAAACGCCAGCCACCGGCTTGACCTGACGCTCAGAGTGGACGAGTCGCGCCGGGATGAAATCGGCCTGACCGCAAAAGCGTTTAATCATCTTATAGAAAACGTCTCAGCCTCGCTGTCGAAGGTGGAGGCCTCTTCACAGTCGGTCAGCACGGCTTCAGCGCAAATAGCAGCCGGTAATGAGGACCTCTCTTCACGAACCGAGGAGCAGGCTGCCTCGCTGGAGCAGACGGCGGCAAGCATGTCACAATTGAGTGAGACCGTGCGTCAGACCGCTGAAAACACTCAGCTTGCCAGCCAGCTGGCGAAGAATGCCCGGGATATTTCAGAGGACAGCGCCGGGCGGGTACGCACGCTCCTGGATACAATGGGTGACATCAGGGGAAGCTCTGCAAAAATCACGGATATTATCGGGCTGATTGAAGGCATTGCATTTCAGACCAACATTCTGGCCCTGAACGCAGCCGTCGAGGCCGCGCGTGCCGGAGAGCAGGGTCGCGGCTTCGCGGTGGTAGCGGGAGAAGTTCGTAACCTCGCGCAACGTTCATCCTCCTCCGCCCGTGAAATCAAGGGGCTGATTGAGTTATCCATGGGTTTTGTCGAAGCCGGTTCGACGCAGGCTGAGGGCGTAGGAGAAAATATGTCCCGTATGAACGACGCCGTGCGGCAGGTCGCCGACCTTGTCGATGAGATATCGGTTGCCGGCAGTGAACAGTCTCAGGGTATCGGGCAGGTCCATATTGCCGTGAATCAAATGGATGACGTAACACAACAGAATGCTGCGCTGGTTGAAGAAGCTTCGGCCGCGTCACGTTCGCTGATGGAACAGGCGGCGGCGCTGAACAGGCTGGTGAGTAACTTTACGCTGGTTCCGGATTCGGGCCAGGCAGGCACTCTGGACGCTCAGGCTGTCCGGCCGATACGGAGGGCTGCTTTATTACGGCCCACCCCTGCCGTTGCGGCAGTGGGGGATGATAACTGGAAGAGCTTCTGAGGCAGAATTTACGTTTTCTTCGATTGAGGGGGCGGAGATTACTGATGTTCCTAAACCCGCCGGGACCTGCTTATCAAAAGCGTGTTGCCTAGCAGGTTTATAAAAAATGCCGGTTGCGCTCAGGTTTCGGAGCAAGGTGCCGATAACTTTAATGTGCCTCATCAGGGTACACATCTGATACTGCGACTGATTGTGCTGATGGCTTCCTCCCGGAAGCCATTTTTTTATTACGCTGCCTGCACAGTTAATTCCTGTACGGGACCGCCAGCGCCCGGATTCTGAACCCTTTCCCACGAAGCTGATCGTAATGTCCGCCGTACAGGCAACACAGAAGAGCAGAACTTAGCGTTCAGAAAAAATTTTTGTCAGATAGGTTGGA
>NZ_VOQX01000076.1:0-21053 GCF_016643525.1 Pantoea sp. Morm
CGCGCAAGGCCGCCGTGGAAGCCGCCATTGCGCGTGCTAAAGCGAAAAAAGTGGCCGCGCCGGCACAGCCAGCCGCTGACACCACGACCGCAGAAAGCGATCCGCGCAAAGCGGCGGTTGAAGCGGCTATTGCGCGTGCCAAAGCGAAGAAAGCCGCTGCAGCACAGGTGTCGACGGACGCTGAGCCGGTAGCGGAAACGCCAGCGGCTGAGGTCGATCCGCGCAAAGCGGCGGTTGAAGCGGCGATTGCCCGTGCCAAAGCGAAGAAAGCTGCGGCGGCACAGGTGCCGACGGACGCTGAGCCTGCAGCGGAAACGCCAGCGGCTGAGGTCGATCCGCGCAAAGCGGCGGTTGAAGCGGCGATTGCGCGTGCCAAAGCGAAGAAAGCCGCGGCCGCAGCGCAGCAGACAATCGACGCGCCCGCCGCATCCCCTGAAGTGGAGGCTGCTGCCTCTCCTGACTCCGCCGACCCACGCAAAGCGGCGATTGCCGCAGCGGTCGCCCGTGCCAAAGCGCGTAAAGCGCAGCAGCAGCCTTCGACGACTGAGGACTAAATGGCTTTTCGTATTGCAAGTTCGCCTTATACCCATAACCGCCGCAGCACCGGCAACATCATGCTGCTGGTGGTACTGGCCGCGCTGCCCGGCATGGCGGCACAGTGGTATTTCTTTGGCATCGGCTTCCTGATTCAGGTGCTGCTGGCGGTCGCTACCGCATGGATTACCGAGGGCGCGATTCTGCGCCTGCGTCACGCGCCGGTAGTGCCGACGCTGGCGGACAACTCTGCCCTGCTGACGGCGCTGCTGCTGGGCATCAGCCTGCCGCCGCTGGCGCCGTGGTGGCTGGTGGTGCTAGGTACCGTATTTGCTGTGGTTATCGCCAAGCAACTGTACGGCGGCCTCGGCCAGAATCCGTTCAATCCGGCCATGGTCGGTTATGTGGTACTGCTGATCTCCTTCCCGGTGCAGATGACCAGCTGGCTGCCGCCGGATGTCCTGCAGGCGATCAAACCTGGCCTGATGGACTCACTCAGTATGATTTTTACCGGCCACACGCTGGCCGGTGACACCATGCAGCAGTTGCAGCTGGGTGTGGATGGCGTGAGCCAGGCTACGCCGCTGGATACCTTTAAAACCGGCCTGCGCGCCGGGCACAGCGCCGAACAGCTGCTGGCCCAGCCGATTTATGGCGGCGTACTGGCCGGCCTCGGCTGGCAGTGGGTCAATCTCGGCTATCTGCTCGGCGGCATGCTGCTGCTGGCGAAGAACGCCATCCGCTGGCATATCCCGTTCAGCTTCCTGCTGTCGCTGGCGCTGTGCGCCACGCTCGGCTGGCTGTTCGCGCCGCAGTCGCTGAACTCGCCGCTGGTGCATCTGTTCTCCGGGGCGACCATGCTCGGTGCGTTCTTTATTGCCACCGATCCGGTCACCGCGTCCACCACCAACCGTGGCCGGCTGATTTACGGTGCGCTGATTGGCCTGCTGGTGTGGCTGATTCGCAGCTTCGGTGGCTATCCGGATGGCGTCGCCTTCGCGGTGCTGCTCGCTAACATCTGCGTGCCGCTGATTGACTACTACACGCAGCCGCGCGTGTATGGACATCGCAGGGATTGATGATGATCGAAACCATTCGTAAAAACGCGTTCACGCTGGGCATGTTTGCCGTGATCACCACCGGCGTGACGGCGGTGGTCAACTATGTCACTAAACCGACGGTCGATCACCAGACCGCGCTGCAGCAAAAAAACCTGCTCGACCAGGTGGTGCCCACCGATTTGTACGACAACAATATTCAGCAGGAGTGTCTGCTGGTGACCGATGCCCGCGCGCTCGGCAACGACAAACCGCATCATCTGTATGTGGCGCGCAAAGGGGATCACCCGGTGGCCGCCGCACTTGAGACCACCGCCCCTGACGGCTATTCTGGCGCGATACAGATGCTGGTCGGCGCCGATTTCCACGGCAAAGTGCTGGGCGTACGCGTGATTGAACATCATGAGACGCCGGGTCTGGGTGATAAAATCGAGCTGCGAATTTCCGACTGGATTAACAGTTTTAACGGCAAAGTGGTGCACGGTGCCGACGATAAAGCCTTTGCCGTGAAAAAAGACGGTGGCGAATTTGACCAGTTTACCGGCGCGACCATCACGCCGCGCGCGGTGGTCAACGCCACCAAACGCACGGCGCTGCTGATTGAAACGCTGCCAGCGAAGCTCGCTTCGCTGCCTGAATGTGGAGATGCACCATGAGTGAAGCGAAAAATTTACTGATTGGCGGATTGTGGAAGAACAACTCGGCGCTGGTGCAGCTGCTGGGGCTCTGTCCGCTGCTGGCGGTGACCTCAACCGCTACTAACGCGCTGGGCCTCGGACTGGCAACCACGCTGGTACTGACCATCACCAACAGTGCGATTTCCGCTTCGCGCCGCTGGGTGCCGGGTGAGATTCGTATTCCGATCTACGTGATGATCATCGCCTCGGTGGTGAGCTGCGTGCAGATGCTGATCAACGCCTATGCCTATGGCCTGTATCAGTCGCTGGGCATCTTTATCCCGCTGATCGTCACCAACTGCATTGTGGTGGGACGTGCGGAAGCGGTGGCATCGAAAAGCAGCATTCCCCTCTCCGCGCTTGATGGCTTTGCCATCGGTATGGGCGCTACCTGCGCAATGGTGACGCTGGGTTCGATTCGTGAACTGATTGGTAACGGCACGCTGTTCAACGGCGCTGATCAGCTGCTGGGGCCATGGGCTAAAGCGCTGCGCATTGAAGTGGTGCATTTTGATTCACCAATGCTGCTGGCGATGCCGCCGCCGGGTGCGTTTATCGGCCTCGGTATGCTGCTGGCCGGCAAATACCTGATCGATCAGAAAATGAAGCAGCGCGCCGCACGTCAGCTGGACGCTGCTGCGGCCGCGCCGCAGGGCGAAACCGGGAAGGCTGTGTGAATAAGGATAAACGCCTGCAGATCCTCACGCGACTGCGTGACGCCAATCCCCATCCGACCACCGAACTGAATTTCAGCTCACCGTTTGAGCTGCTGATCGCTGTGCTGCTGTCGGCACAGGCAACCGATGTCAGCGTCAACAAAGCCACCGCCCGACTCTATCCGGTGGCCAATACGCCAGCGGCAATGCTGGCGCTCGGCGTGGAAGGCGTTAAAGAGTACATCAAGACCATTGGCCTGTTTAACAGCAAAGCGGAAAACGTCATCAAAACCTGCCGCATCCTGCTGGAGCAGCACGGCGGTGTGGTGCCGGAAGACTGCGCGGCACTGGAAGCCCTGCCCGGCGTCGGGCGCAAAACCGCCAACGTGGTGCTTAATACCGCCTTTGGCTGGCCCACCATTGCCGTGGATACCCACATTTTCCGCGTCAGCAATCGCACCCGCTTTGCGCCGGGTAAAAACGTTGAGGAAGTAGAACAGAAGCTGCTCAAGGTGGTGCCTGCCGACTTTAAGGTTGACTGCCATCACTGGCTGATTCTGCACGGTCGCTACACCTGCGTGGCGCGTAAACCGCGCTGTGGCTCCTGCCTGATTGAAGATTTGTGTGAGTTCACGGAAAAGACCGACTGATCGGTAACGGCGCGACCCTGCGCGCCGTAGACCGCTTATTAACCGTTAATGCGCCGCCTGCAGCCACGCCACGACCAGCGGTGACAGCCGGTTTTGTAACGCGGCGCGTTCAGACTGGAACAGCGTGGCGACAAAGAACGGATGATCGGTCAGCTCTACCCCGCGCACATCCCCCTCCAGATCCCATGAGGTAATACGCAGATTGCGCGTGGCCAGCGCCTCGCTGAACTCAGCGTTAACGCCAAAGTTGCAGTGATAGCCTTCGTTACTCTGCAGCGCGCCGTAGGCCTGAGCAATACGCGAACCCGGCTCAAACGTGACCTCACCGCGCTGCTCGACCAGCGAGCAGGCCAGTGGCGCAATCACCCAGCGCGCGTCAGGGTCGGTCTCGGCATGACCAGCATCCTCCCAGCCCAGCACGTTGCGCGCGTACTCCACCACCGCATACTGAAAGCCGGCGCACGAGCCTAAAAAGGGTTTACCGCTTTCGCGCGCCCAGCGAATGACGCCGAACACGCCGGCATCATTCAGGAAGGGACTGCCAGGCACCACCCAGACGGCATCATAGTCGTGCAGACGCGGCAGATCGATTTCCGGCGTGGCGATCCAGTCGGCGGTTACGTCAAGGGAGAGTGTGGCGGCGGCAAGCTGAATGGCAGGAGGAATGGCCTGATGCGCGACGGCACTGGCACGGTAATCGCCCACGAGAGCGACACGAGCGGACTGCTTCATGATGAGTTCCTTGCAGGGAAAAAACGAGGTTACAGCAATTTCTTCAGGCTGTCGAAGGGCTGGCGATCGGCTATCCATCCTCCCCCTGCCTGGCGCAGCAGGTCGCTGCCGCCGGAGGCGTTGCAGAGCTTATACAATGAAAGCCGTGATTAAGTGGTGAAATTGTCGGCAAACGGGAGAGCGGCAATCGTTTTCTTTTTTTACATTTCTAATTAATTGATAATTTTGTGCACAGGATCAACAAATTAGCCTGCGGCGAACTGTCAGCCGCTTATTGTGCTCAACAATCAGACAATTGCGCTTACTTCTTCAGCAAAAATCAGGGGAATCATCCATCTTAACGGGCTGGATAATATTATGTCCTGCCCAGAGCAGGAAAAGCAGTTTATCTCAGGAAAATCCATCAACCGATCTGCAACAAGAACAATTATCCTGCTATAATGTCACGCAGTGATATTTAACACTGATTTACAAGTTATTATCCTGGTTATAACCCTGCCTGTAACAAGTATTTCAGCGTGCAGAAAATGCTTGCCCTGTTGGCCTGATTCAGCCAAATTAGGCGCCGTTTTTCCTTTCTAATAACAATGTTGCGCGGGATTACCCAGCCCGACGCAGACTTAATTCCTGTTGTAAAACAGGCGATGTATAAACTGAGGTATACGTGTCAACTGCAAACAAACACACTGATGAGGCGGTAAGCCTTAACGCCTTCCGTCAGCCGAAAGCGTTCTATTTGATCTTCTCCATCGAACTGTGGGAGCGTTTTGGCTACTACGGTCTGCAAGCCATCATGGCGGTCTATCTGGTGAAACAGCTGGGGATGTCCGAAGCGGACTCCATCACCCTGTTCACCTCGTTCAGCGCACTGGTTTACGGCCTGGTTGCCATTGGCGGCTGGCTGGGCGACAAAGTGCTCGGCACCAAACGCGTGATTATTCTCGGCGTCATTGTGCTGGCGCTGGGCTATGCGATGATTGCCTTCTCCGGTCATGACACCACCATGGTGTATGTCGGCATGGCGACCATCGCCGTGGGTAGCGGGCTGTTCAAGGCTAACCCTTCTTCACTGCTGTCGACCTGCTACGAGAAAGACGATCCGCGCATCGACGGTGCCTTCACCATGTTCTACATGTCGATCAACATCGGTTCGCTGTTCTCCATGATGCTGACTCCGTGGCTGGCGGCCAAATATGGCTGGGGCGCGGCGTTTTCGCTGTCGGTGGTGGGCCTGGTGATCACCCTGCTGAACTTCCTGTTCTGCCAGCGCCTGGTGAAGAATTACGGCTCCAAACCAGACTTTGCGCCGCTGCAGGTCGGTAAGCTGCTGATGACCCTTGTCGGCGTGGTTGCGCTGATCGCACTGGCCACCTGGCTGCTGCATCATCAGAGCATTGCCCGCATGACGCTGGGCGTGATCGCGATCGGTATCGTGCTGGTGTTTGCCAAAGAAGCCTTTGCGCTGCACGGCGCGGCACGCCGCAAAATGATTGTCGCCTTCCTGCTGATGGTCGAAGCCATTGTGTTCTTCGTGCTGTACATGCAGATGCCAACCTCGCTGAACTTCTTCGCCATCCGTAACGTTGAGCACGCGATTCTCGGTATCACCTTTGAGCCGGAACAGTTCCAGGCGCTCAATCCGTTCTGGATCATGGTGGCCAGCCCGATTCTGGCGGCAGTTTATAACAAGCTTGGCGATAAGCTGCCGATGCCGCACAAGTTTGCCATTGGCATGGTGCTGTGCTCTGCAGCGTTCCTGGTGCTGCCGTTTGGCGCGAAATTCGCGAACCAGGCAGGTATCGTTTCGGTGAACTGGCTGATTCTGAGCTACGCGCTGCAGAGTATCGGTGAGCTGATGATCTCCGGTCTCGGCCTGGCGATGGTGGCGCAGCTGGTGCCACAGCGTCTGATGGGCTTCATTATGGGCTCCTGGTTCCTCACCACCGCTGGCGCCGCGATGATTGCCGGTAAGGTAGCGAACCTGATGGCGGTGCCGGAAAACGTCACCGATCCACACGCCTCACTGGCCGTGTATAGCCAGGTGTTCCAGCAGATTGGTATCGCCACTGGCGTAATCGCCCTGCTGATGCTGATTACCGCCCCGCTGCTCAACCGCATGACGCAGGATGACGCGCAGGCAGAACTGAAGCGCGCCAGCGCTAACCAGTAATCGTTTCTGAGCCGGGCTAAGCCCGGCTTTTTTTATCCCCCTTCACAACCCCCGCTTTCCGCTGTAGTTTAAGCAACACGCTTTTTATGCTCGCCTTGCACGGCTGAGCTCGGGAATGGCTCATGGACAGATTTGACGAGCTGCAGGTGTTTGTTGCGGTGATTCAGCAGGGCAGCCTGGCTGGCGCGGCGCGCGTATTGCAGCGTTCGCCGCCGGTCATTACCCGCACGCTGAATGCGCTGGAAGCACGTTTCGGCACCACCCTGATTGAACGCACCACGCGCCAGCTGGCTCCCACCGAGAGCGGCTGGCAGCTGTTTGAGCAGGCGCAGCGCTTGCTTAACGATTACCAGAGCGCGCTCGACAGCGCCCACCACAGCGGACTGCACGGCCTGCTGCGCATCACCGCCCCGGTGATGTGTGGCCGTCGCCACGTGATGCCACTGGTCAATGCCTTTCTGCAACAGCATCCGGAAATGCAAATCGAACTGATTCTAAGCGACAGCTATCAGGACCTGATTGAAAACGGGCTGGATATTGCAGTGCGCATTGGCGAGCTGCAGGATTCGTCGATGGTGGCGCGCAACGTCGGCAGCGTACGCTCGATGCTGGTCGCCAGCCCGGACTACCTTCGCCAGGCCGGAATCCCAGCCCATCCGGCTGAGCTCAGCATGCATGCGCTGGTGGCAGGCGTGCGCCATACCCGTGAGTGGCGCTTCGCGCACGACCTGCGTGTGCGCATCACCCCACGCCTGCGCGTCAATGATATCGCCAGCCAGCTGGATGCATTGCGCAGTGGCCAGGGCATTGGCCGTCTGTTGTCTTATCAGGTGATAGATGAACTGCAGGCTGGCACGCTGATCCGCCTGCTGAGCGAGTGGGAGCCGGCACCGCTGCCGGTGCATCTGGTGGCGCAGCGGGTGAAAAACATGGCGCCCAAGGTACGCTGTTTCTGGGATTTCGCGCTCACGGCACTGCCGCCGCGACTGCAGGCGGCCGCTGAATTTCCCGCGCCCGCCCGCAATTCCTGATCGCTGTCACTGGTAAAAATTTCTGGCAGTTTTATGCTGCTGACATCACAACAACTCATCAGGAGAGGCCATGATGAAACTCTATTGTAAGCCCGGTGCCTGTTCGCTCTCGCCGCATATCGTTGCGCGCGAATGCGGGCTGGATTTTACGCAGGTCAATGTCGATCTGCAGAAGAAAGTCACCGAGCGCGGAGAAGATTACTGGCAGATAAACCCCAAAGGACAGGTTCCCGCGCTGCAGTTTGATGACGGCAGCATACTGACGGAAGGCGTGGCGATTGTGCAGTATCTGGCGGATCTCAAGCCGGATCGCAACCTGCTGGCACCGACCGGCAGCCTGACGCGCTACCACACGCTGGAGTGGCTAAGCTACATCAGCAGCGAATTGCACAAAACCTTTTCCCCGCTGTTCCGTCCGGATACGCCGGAAGAGTACAAAGCCATAGTGCGTGCACAGCTGGAGCAAAAATTTCAGCGCGTTAACGATGCGCTGCAGGATAAACAGTGGCTGATGGGGTTACGCTTCACCGTCGCCGATGCCTATCTGTTTGTGGTTACGCGCTGGGCAAAAGCCATCAAACTGAATCTGGAAGGTTTGAGCGCGCTGGAGGCATGGTTTGCGCGGGTGGCCGCGCGGCCGGCGGTTCAGGCCGCACTGAAGGCTGAAGGTCTGGTCTGACGCCACAGGCCGGCATGCTGGCCGGCCTGTTAATTAACAGCGATTACAGCTGTTCTGCCGCAAAGTGCTGCGTGGGTTGCGCAATTGCATCCTGCGCCGCCACCAGTTGCAGTTCATACTCGCCCATCTCGTGGGTTTTCAGCATCACTTCATATACTGCCGCCGTCACATGTTCCAGCGCATCCTGCAGCGATTTGCCGTGCAGCAGGTCAACCAGCAGCAGGCCACTGGTCAGATCGCCAACCCCCACCGGCTGACGCACACCAAAATCCACCAGCGGACGGCTGATGTGCCAGCACTGATCGGCGGTGACCAGCAGCATTTCAAAGCGATCGCTACGGCGTCCGGCGCGCGCCAGATGTTTCACCAGCACCACGCGCGGCCCCTGCGCAATCAATGCGCGAGCGGCAACCACCGCCTGCTCCACGTTAGCGACCGTCTGGCCACTGAGCATCTCCAGCTCCAGCAGGTTCGGCGCGATAAGATCGCTGGCCGGCATCGCCTGCTTGCAATGAAACTCCGCTACGCCGGGCGCGACGATGCAGCCTTTTTCCGGATGGCCCATCACCGGGTCACAGAAATACCAGGCGTCAGGATTCGCCGCCTTCACCATACGCACGATTTCCAGGATCTGTTCGCCCTGCTCCGCCGAGCCGAGATAGCCGCTCAGCACCGCATCGCAGGTTTTCAGACGATCGATGGCGGCGATCCCGCTGACGATATCGGTCAGATGGGTGGCGGGCATCACGGTGCCGGTCCAGTGACCATACTGGGTGTGATTGGAAAACTGCACGGTGTTTAACGGCCAGACGTTGGCGCCCATGCGTCGCATCGGGAATTCGGCCGCGCTGTTACCGGCGTGGCCATAAACCACGTGAGACTGGATTGCGAGGATATTTTTCATTATTGCCCTGTACTGCTTGCCATAAAAAAGGGCCGGAGACCGGCCCTTGCACCTTACTGCCAGCTAATCAGGCAGTAGTGTTTTTTGCCGCGACGCAGCAGCGTGTAACGACCAAACAGTTTGTCGCTGTCGCTAAAACGATACTCGGCATCAGACTGTTTCTCACCGTTGACAGACACCGCGTTGGAGCCAATCATGGTGCGCGCCTGGCCGCGTGACGGCACCAGTTCCGCCGCCACCAGCGCCTGTTGCAGATCGTCGTCCGCATTCAGGCTAATGGTCGGCATGCCATCCTGTGCCAGCTGCTCAAAGTCCGCTTCGGTCATATCGCTCAGGCTGCCGGAGAACAGGCTGTCGGTGATGCGCTTCGCCGCGCTCAGACCGCTTTCGCCGTGCACCAGACGCGTCACCTGCTCTGCCAGCACATACTGCGCGCGCGGCGCTTTGCCACTGGTTTTGTCTTCTTCTTCCAGCGCATTGATCTCTTCAATGCTCATGTAGGTGAAGAACTTCAGGAAGCGATAGACGTCGGCGTCGGCGGTGTTGATCCAGAACTGGTAGAACTTGTACGGACTGGTTTTCTTCGCATCCAGCCATACCGCGCCACCTTCGGTTTTACCAAATTTGGTGCCGTCCGACTTGGTGATCAGTGGCACCGTCAGTCCCCACGCTTGCTGCTGATGCAGACGACGCGTCAGATCGATGCCGGAGGTGATGTTCCCCCACTGGTCGGAGCCGCCAATCTGCAGCACCACGTCGTAGCGCTTGTTCAGTTCGGCAAAGTCGTAACCCTGCAGCAGGTTGTAGGAAAACTCGGTGTAGGAGATGCCCTGATCTTCACGGTTCAGGCGCATCTTCACCGCTTCACGGTTGATCATCTGGTTGACCGAGAAGTGCTTACCGATATCGCGCAGGAAGGTCAGCACGTTCATGCCGCCAAACCAGTCATAGTTGTTGGCCGCGATGGCGCTGTTGTCGCCGCAGTCAAAATCGAGGAAAGGCGCAACCTGTTTGCGAATCTTCTCTACCCACTCGTTAACGGTTTCCGTGGTATTGAGTTTACGTTCGGCCGCTTTAAAGCTGGGATCGCCAATCAGGCCGGTGGCACCGCCGACCAGGGCCACCGGCTTGTGGCCGGCATCCTGGAAACGTTTCAGGCACAGCAGCGGCACCAGATGGCCCAAGTGCAAGCTATCAGCGGTGGGATCAAAGCCGCAATAGAGTGCAATTGGCCCTTGCGCCAGCCGCTCTGCTAACGCTTCCTCGTCCGTTACCTGGGCTACTAAGCCTCTCTCTTGCAATTGTTGTATCAGGTTACTGCTGGTCATCACTGACTCCAAATTGATCAGACTGCACCTATGCTGGTACACAGCTGTCCGCTGACGTGCGGATACGAAAAAAATGAGGGCTATAGCATAAAGCGCTGACGAGCCGTGCGCCAGCGCTGAAAGGGGATAAAACGCAGTTTTACGGTGCTAAACGGTCGATTGTCCAGCCGCTGCCATCACGCTGATAAAGGAAGCGGTCATGCAGGCGATGTTCGCCGCCTTGCCAGAACTCCATGGTGTGGAATCTGACGCGGAATCCGCCCCAGAAACTCGGCAGCGGCACTTCCCCCTGCTGAAACTTCTGCTTCAGCTCAAGGAATTTGCCCTCGAGCACGCCGCGCGCGGAAATCCGGCTCGACTGTTTCGATACCCAGGCGCCAATCTGGCTGTCTCGCGGACGGCTGTGGAAGTACTTCAGCACTTCCAGCGGCGACAGTTTCTCCACTTCGCCCAGCACCATTACCTGACGCTCAAGGAAGTGCCAGGGAAAATGCAGGGAAATGCGCGGATTGTCCGCCAGCTGCAGCGCTTTACGGCTGCCGAGGTTGGTGTAAAACACCATGCCCTGCTCATCGTAGTGTTTAAGCAGGACGATGCGCTGATAGGGCTGGCCGCTGCTGTCCACCGTCGCCACCGTCATAGCGGTGGGATCGGGCAGCTGCGCGGCGCACGCCTGCTGCAGCCACTGCTCAAACAGCGCCAGAGGCGTATCTGGCAAATCTTTGCGCCGCAGCCCGCCACGCGTGTACTCCCGACGCAGGTGGGCAATGTGTTGCAAGCTGTCACTGTCGCTCATGCTGGTATCCCGGTTCTCTCTTACTGTGCGGAGGCATCCGCGTTCTGCAGTTCACAATCATTAATCACGATTTTATCGTTGCGTTCAACAAAAGCGCCATTGCCTTTTGACCAGAAAACGTAGGTGCCATCGCTGTAACGCGCGCCGGAGGCAGACACCGTCTGGGTCAGCGTGAGTGGTTTGCCGTCCAGAATAAAGCTTACCTGCTGCTTCGCGTTGTCCAGCGTGACCGTCAGCGGCAGCGTGCCACACTGGTAATGTAACGTCTCTGGCGCGGGTGCGGGTGCGGGTTTATGCCAGATACCACAGCCGCTGAGTAAGGTCAGGGTGCCGGCCAGCACGATCATCTTTTTCATGTTTGCTCCTTAACGTATTGCGTGGGAATTGGCGGGATAGATGGCGCCCAGCACGCTCATTTCGCGCGCGCCGGTTACCGCCGGCAGATTGCCCGGCAGCCCGGACAGGGTGCGGAACGCCAGCCAGGCAAAGGCCAGCGCCTCCATATCATCACCGCTGATACCGGCCTGATCGGTGGTGCCCACTTCAGTGCCAGACAAATGCGCGGCCAGCCGCGCCATCAGCAGCGGATTGCGACTGCCGCCGCCGCACACCAGCAGACGATCGCAGCCATCGTTGAGCTGTACCTGATGGGCGATAGTCAGCGCGGTCAGCTCGCACAGCGTTGCCTGCACATCCTGCGGGGCCAGCGCCGGGAAGCGCTGCAGCTGCTGTTCTACCCAGCCCAGGTTGAAGTATTCCCGACCGGTGCTTTTGGGTGGCGGCAGCGCAAACCACGGATCGCCGAGCATCTGCTCCAGCAGCGCGGGTACGACCTGGCCACTGCGCGCCCAGCCGGCATCTTTATCAAACGGCAAGCCTTTGTGGCGCCAGATCCACGCATCCATCAGCATATTGCCCGGCCCGGTATCAAAGCCGCGCACCGGCTGACCGGGGATCAGCAGCGACAGATTGGCGATGCCGCCAATATTCAGCACCATGC
Source organism: Pantoea sp. Morm (assembly GCF_016643525.1). NCBI lineage: Bacteria > Pseudomonadati > Pseudomonadota > Gammaproteobacteria > Enterobacterales > Erwiniaceae > Pantoea > Pantoea sp. Morm. Next base: position 12,216 of record NZ_VOQX01000076.1, read on the forward strand.
GCCGTTCGACGCTGTCCATCAGCAACGCCTGGTGAAAAGCCGGTACCAGCGGTGCGCCCTGGCCGCCCAGCGCCATGTCGCGGCGGCGAAAATCGCCCACCACCGTGACGCCGGTCGCGGCAGCGATCTGGTTATTGTCGCCAATTTGCAGCGTATTCGGTGCCGCCGACTGCGGCTCGTGCCACACCGTCTGGCCGTGGCAGCCAATCGCCATGATATCGCTGGCCTCCAGCGCCTGCTGCTGCATCAGCGTCAGTACGGCTTCCGCAAACAGCTGGCCGAGCCGGGTATCAAGCTGACCGAGCTGCGACAGCGTCAGCGTCTGTCCCTGACAAATTTCCAGTACCTGCTGACGCAGCGCCAGCGGGATGGGATGGCAGTAGCTGGCCTGTTGCGCCACCATATGCTGGTCGATCGCGGCCAGCACGACGTCTACGCCGTCCAGGCTGGTGCCGGACATCACGCCGATATAGCGTCCTGATTTCATAGCGCTTCCTTACCCGTTTGCGGGCCTGCAATGCATCTGTGTTTAGCCTGGCAAATTACCGGGGCTAATTCTATGATAAATTTCCGCTTTTCAACTGCGCTGCGACACGCATTCCGGTAGCAAACTATTTTCATCCGGCAATTGAATTTTTGTTGATGGGCGGTGGTCTATGCTTCGGCCCAGCCGCATATTGTTCGGACATCGCGTCAATTGACCATTTTCTGACTTATACTGTTGCAGTACAGGACGAGAATATGGCGTTTTTTTGCATTAAGGAGCTTTCTCATGATTAAGCGTTTCGTAGCCGTAGCCCTGGCGGGTATCACGCTGGCTGGCTGTGTTAATAACGATACCCTTTCCGGCGATGTTTACAGCGCCAGCGAAGCCAAGCAGGTTCAAAGCGTCTCATACGGTACGCTGGTCTCCGTGCGTCCGGTAAAAATTCAGGGCGGCGATGACAGTAATGTGATCGGTGCCATTGGCGGTGCGGTGCTGGGTGGTTTCCTCGGTAATACCATTGGCGGCGGCGCGGGGCGCAGTCTGGCAACGGCCGGCGGTGCGGTACTGGGCGGCGTAGCCGGTCAGGGCGTGCAGGGTGCGCTCAACAAATCTGACGGCGTAGAGCTGGAGATCCGTAAGGATGACGGCAATACCATTATGGTGGTGCAGAAGCAGTCCGCCAGCCGTTACTCAGTCGGCCAGCGCGTGGTGATGGCCTCCAACGGCAGCCAGGTCACCGTCTCTCCGCGCTAAGCGCACAGATAAAAAAAACCGACGCCAGTGCGTCGGTTTTTTTATTTCTCGCGGTTCTGCAACTCGAGAATGTTTTTTTCCAGCCGGGCAATCAGCGTCACCATCTGATTGATCTCTTCGAGGCTGATGCCGGAGAGGATGTCGTCACGCGTCGCGTCTATCACGTTTTCGACCTGCTCAATGATCGGTTCAGCCTGACGGGTCAGCTTGATGCGCTTGGCGCGGCGATCGTTAGCGCAGGTGGCGCGGGTGATGAGCCCCTTCTCTTCCAGCTGATCCAGCGTACGCACCAGCGACGGCTGCTCAATACCGATGGCTTTCGCCAGCTGAATCTGCGACTGCTCTGGCGGGAGTTGATGAATATTGTGCAACGTCACCCAGTGGGTTTGTGTCAACTCAAGCGGCTTCAGACGCTGGTCGATCAACGCGCGCCAGATGCGCACCAGGCGAGACAGATCTGTTCCAAGCGGCGTATCCATTTCATCTCCTTATAATTAGCTTGCTAGCTATCAAGCCAGATTTTACACTATTCTGCGAGTTTACAGGACAAATTACAAATCCCGGGCCAGACGGCACGCCCGCTGTCTACACTTGATTTAACCGTGCCCGGGTAAAAAGGATGATGCCACGTGTCAATCTTCGCGCTCACCGCGACGGCGCCGCTGACCGATCTGGTGTTCGGTGCCTCACTGTTCTTCCCGCCGCTGTTCAAAGCGGTGCTGCTGGGCTTCTTTTTCTGGCTGCTGATTCATCCGCTGCTGCGCGGCTGGATCTACTCCGGCGATGTCTGGCACCCCACCTTAATGGATCTCTCACTGTTTGTTCTGTGCGTGAGCGGCGCACTGTGGATACTGAGCCTCGGATAAATCACCATGAAATTCAACCCCTTTAAGTACTTTTCTACCCTTGTGGTGTTTACCCTGGCGCTGCTCGCAGGCTGGTGGATGTGGAACTACTACATGCAGGCCCCGTGGACGCGCGATGGCAAAGTGCGCGCTGAACTGGTGGACGTGACGCCCGAGGTCTCCGGCCGTATCAGCACGCTGGCCGTGCGCGACAATCAGTTTGTGCATAAAGGCGAGGTGCTGCTGACGCTGGATCCGGTGCCGTGGCAGATTGCGCTGACCAATGCGCAGGCCCAGCTGGCGAAGGCGCAGGCCGACCTCGCCAAAGCGCAGCATGAGGCGGATCGCCGTGCCAGCCTGCCGCGTAACGTGATCTCCGCTGAAGATATGGACGCGGCGCGCCTCAACGCGAATGCGGCGGCCGCCACAGCGAAAGCCGCACAGGCGATGCTCGATCAGGCGCGCTGGAACCTGCAGCAAACCACGGTGACGGCACCGACCGACGGCTGGGTCAGTAACCTGACGCTGCGTGCCGGCAATTACGCGACCGCCGGTACGCCACTGTTCGCGCTGGTCGACAGCCACTCTTACTATGTGATGGGCTATTTCGAAGAGACCAAACAGCGCCATATCCAGCCCGGCGCGGCGGCGCAAATCGTGCTGTATAGCAACGGCGCACGACTGCAGGGCCAGGTGGAGAGTATCGGGCGGGCCATTTACGACCAAAGCATCGCCAGCGACGGCGGTCTGGTGCCTGATATCAAACCCAACGTGCCCTGGGTCAGGCTGGCGCAGCGCGTCCCGGTGCGTATCCGGCTAAACGCGGTACCGGATAATGTGCCGCTGGTAGCCGGTACCACCTGCACCATCACTGTCGCGCACTGAGGCCGGCATGAATCTGCAGTGGCTGGCCTGGCACAATCTGCCGTGGATAAAGGCAACCGGCGGCGAGTGGCGCTATGCGTTGCGTAACGCAATCGCGATGTGTCTGGCGCTCACCCTGGCGTATGCGCTGCAGCTGGATCAGCCTTACTGGGCCATGACGTCCGCCGCAGTGGTGAGTTTCCCCACCGTCGGCGGTGCCATCAGCAAAAGCCTTGGCCGCATCGTCGGCAGCCTGCTCGGTGCCAGCGCCGCGCTGCTGATTGCCGGTCATACGCTCAACGAACCGTGGCTGTTTGCCTTTTTCATGGCCGGCTGGCTGGCGCTCTGCACCTGGGTCGCCAGCCATTTTCAGAACAATGTGGCCTACGCCTTTTCACTGGCCGGTTACACCGCCGCGATTATCGCCTTCAGCAGCGTTAACGTTAGCGACGTCAGCCAGCTGTGGGACATCACCCAGGCGCGCGTGTGCGAAGTGATCGTCGGGATTCTCTGTGCCGGGCTGATGATGATGATCCTGCCCAGCACCTCGGACGGCAGCGCACTGATGCTATCGCTGCGCCAGATGCACACCCGCCTGCTTGACCACGCGGTGCTGCTGTTGCAGCAGAGCAGCACGGAAAATGTGCGCACCGCCCACGAAACGGTGATCAGCCAAATCCTCACCATGAATCTGCTGCGCATTCAGGCCTTCTGGAGCCACTATCGCTTCCGCCGGCAAAATAACGTGCTTAACTACGTGTTGCATCAGCAGCTGCGCCTGACCAGCGTGCTCTCCAGCCTGCGGCGCATGCTGCTTAACTGGCCCGACGCGCCGCCGGTGCTGTACAGCGCAATGCAACAGCTGCTGCACGAACTGGCGCAGCCGCAGTGTGATAAATACCGTCTGGCGCAGATTCTGCGCAGCATCACGCCGGACGTGCACGGTGATTTCCGCCAGCGTGCTTTTGTCCAGCGGCTGCGCTACTTCTGCTGGGTGTGGCTGAATGTGGAGCGCTGGATTCGCCTGATTGAGCGCGCCGACGCTGACACCCGTTTCCAGCCGCCTTACGCGCCGGCACTGGCACGTGCCAGCGACAGTGCCGAAGCTGGCTGGAGTGCGCTGCGCACGTTTAGCGTGATCATGCTGGGCTGCGCGTTCTGGATTGGGACCCAGTGGGACGCTGGCGCCGCCGCGCTGACGCTTACCGCTATTGCCTGCGTGCTCTACTCGTCATCGCCTTCGCCCGGCGGCAGCGTGTCGCTGCTGCTGAAAACGCTGCTGTGGCTGTCGCTGTTCAGCTTTGTGCTGCAGTTTGGTCTGATGGTGCAAATCAGCGCGCTGTGGCAGTTTTTGCTGCTTTTGTTCCCGCTGCTGCTGACGCTGCAACTGTTTAAGCTGCAACAGAAGCAACGCGCCGCGCTGTGGGGCCAGTTTATTGTGTTTATGGGATCGTTTATCGCGGTAAGTAATCCGCCAGACTGGGATTTCCAGAGCTTCCTTAACGATAACCTGGCAAAAGTGTGTGGCGTCCTGCTGGCGTGGCTGGCGTTTCAGGTGTTACAGCCGGGTTCTGATGCGCGCCGCAGCCGGCGCCATATCCGGGCGCTGCGCCACGCTTTTCTCGATCAGCTACGTCGCCAGCCGCGTCTGAGTGAAAGCCGGTTTGAATCGCAGATTTATCATCACATCAGCCAGCTGAGCCACAGCCGTGATGAGCAGGCGCGCCTGTGGCTGCTGCGCTGGGGCGTGGTGCTGCTGAACTGTTCGCACATTGTCTGGCAGCTGCGCGCCTGGCAACCCCGCTCACCGGCGCTGGCGCAGCTGCGCGACAGCAGTCTGCAGGATTTGCAGCGCATTATGAGTTTGCGCGGTGTGCGTCACGACTCGCTGCAGACCGCGCTGGATACGCTGCAGCAGGCCATTGATCAGCTTCAGGGGCAGCCGGAGAGCGACGCGAATACCCTGGCGGGTATTTTGTGGCGCCTGCGCTGTTCGCTGGCGCAGCTGCGTCAGGCGGTGCCGGATTGATCATTCACAGTACTGGGTAAACTGCCGATCAAAGTCATCGTGCAGCTGTTGCAGGGTCTTCTGCCCTTCGAAGCGGGTTTTATCCTGCTCGGACATCGGTTCGATCACCAGCGCTTTCTCGTCCGACGAGTAGATAAAGCGCCGTGCCAGCGTGCTGCCGGTAAAACTGGTGCCCTGAATGCCGCCGCACACCACGGTGATGCTGTGACGGCGGATTTCGGTATGAGTGAAATTGGTTTCGGTGGCGCTGCGCAGGACGTTCTGACAGCCTTTGGCTTGCAGCCGCTGCAGGGTATGCTGCGTCAGCCATTCGCGGCCGCGGGCAATATTTTCACAACTGGCGCGCAGCGGATTGGTATCTATATCACGCTGCAGCTGACGGCTGGCCTCCAGTCGTAGCTGGGTATCATTCGGGCGATCGCAGCCCACCAGCGCTAAACACAACAGCAAAATCCCACGCGTTTTCATGCCTGCCCCTTAGCGGTTCCGTTCCTGAATCAACATCATAGGATGGAATGTTGCCGCTGAGTAGCAGGAAAATGGGTCAGAATTTTTCTGCGCGGCGGCGGCGGGTCAGGCCCGTCGCCGCCCGGTAGTCAGATCACGCCGCAGGCCAGACGTGCCCCGCCACCGCCAAGCGGTTGCGGATGGTCTGCATGGTTATCGCCGCCGACATGCACCATCAATGCTTTGCCTTTGATCTCGCTCAGCGATTTCAGACGGGGCGCCACCACGGGATAGCTGGCTTTGCCGTCGTCGGTGACATACAGCGCGGGCAAATCGCCGAGGTGACCGTCAGCATACGGACCGAGGTGCTTGCCGCTGTTGTGCGGATCGAGGTGACCACCCGCCGCGCCGGCCGCCACGGTTTTGCCGGCGGATTCGCCGGGCTCACAGCTGCCTTTGGCGTGGACGTGAAAGCCGTGAATGCCGGGTTTCAGCCCGCTCAGCGCCGGCGCGAACTGCAGACCATACGGGGTTTCGCTGATGGTCACCTTACCGATCGACTCACCGATACCCTGCGCCGTCACCTGATGCAGCGTCACGTCTTCTGACGCCGCGTGTGCACCGGCAGCACACACCAGCGTCAGCACGGCCATAATGGTTTTTTTCATAACGTCTCCTTACGGTTCAGATTCCCTCTAAGCCTGGACCGCTTTTGCCCAGGCTGCCGTAGTTTGACGCAGATTTACGCTTCAGGGCACATCGTAGCCGAGCGCCGCCTTGCGAATACGGAACCACTGCTGGCGATCCAGCGTCAGTTCACAGGCTTTCACCGCGTCGCTGACGCGCGCAGTTTTACCGGAACCAATAATCGGCAGCGGACGACTGGGCAGCTTCATTACCCAGGCATACACCACCTGCTCGATATTGCTGGCACCGATCTCCTGACGCACCTGTTCCAGCTCATCGCGCAGCGGCTGGTAGTGCGGATCGTTAAACAGGCGGCCGCCACCGAGGCACGACCACGCCATTGGGCGCATACGCGTCTGCTGGCACTGGTCGAGCGTGCCGTCGAGCAGCGCCGACTGCTCCAGCGGTGAGATTTCCAGCTGATTGGTGACCAGGCTAAACGGCAGACGGGATTGCAGCAGCGTGAACTGCGCAGCGGTAAAGTTGGACACGCCAAAATAACGCACCTTGCCACTCTGATGCAGCTGCAGGAAGGCGTCGGCGATTTCATCCGCATCCATTAACGGATCCGGACGGTGAATCAACAGCAGATCGAGATAATCGGTGGCAAAGTGGCGCAGCGAGTTTTCCGCACTGTGCAGGATGTGGCTGGCTTCGGTGATGTAGTGACCGATTTTATGCTCGGGTTTCGCGCGGGTAGCAATGCCGCACTTGGTGACGATTTGCAGTTGCTGACGCAGCTGCGGTGCCAGGCGCAGCGCTTCGCCGAACGCGGCTTCACAGCGATAGTCGCCATAGATGTCGGCGTGGTCAACGGTGGTGATGCCCAATGCCAGATGATGCTCAATAAACTGCACCAGCTGCTGCGGCGTCATGCCCCACTCCATCAGCCGCCAGTAACCGGCGATCAGCGGCGAAAAAGCGGGTCCCTGTGGGGCAATAGCGTGCGGTTGTAACATGGTTAAACTCCCTTCTGCGCAATAGCGAAAGCGCGAGTATAACCAAATGCGCACGGCGCGTTTTCTTAAAACAGCTCCGGTTGCTGTGGATCAGGATTTTCATCCACTTTTTGCTGACGCTGCAGGCGCAACAGGCGCTGGCGACACAGGCGCAGCACCTCGCGTTTTTGCGCATCGCTGAATTTCATCCAGTTGAAGCGCTCCTCCCGGCTGCGCAGACAGCCACGGCAATAGCCGCGCGCATCGCTCTGGCAGATACCGCGACAAGGGCTCGGAACCGGAAAAAACTCTAATTGCTCAGCCACATCACCTCCGCAATGAACCTATCCACTCTTATTGATAACAGCTTAGTGACATAGTGCAAGGCATAAACCGTTATTACTGGTACTGTACATGGCGACAACCACGCCAGCTTCCGTCACCGTGGCAATAGTCAGGGAATCAATCAGGTAAGGAGACGCGGTTAAGGTTTTCCTCATCTTCAATTCATACGATTGTCATATTCCGTTATTCCGATGAGTCTCCATGAAACTGACCTCTAAGTTACAGTGTCACGACAACAGTTTTAATTTACTGGCCGCGTTGTTCTTTGCCTTTGTCCTCAATGCCCTGTTTTTACTGCGCGCGTGGGAAATTATTCCCTACACACGCGTGCATGATTACCTGTTCGCCGCCAGCATGCCGGTGGTGCTGGTCGCGGCGTTTTATCTGCTCTTCTCGCTACTGGCCTGGCCGTGGATACGCAAACCGCTGCTGATTGTGCTGATTCTCGCCAGCGCCGCCGCCAACTACTTTATGCACAGCTTTGGTACGGTCATCGACACCAACATGATTGAAAACGTGTTTGAGTCGAATGCGCAGGAAACCGGCGCGCTGATGAGCCGCAACTATGTCATCTGGATGCTGCTGATGGGCATTCTTCCGGTCGCGCTGGTGTGCAGCGTCCGTATCAGCAATCGCCAGCGCTGGTGGTGGAACCTGCTGCAGCGCCTCGCCAGTGCGCTCGGTGCCGTACTGGTGATTCTGCTGATGGCTGTGCTGTTCTACAAAGACTACGCTTCGCTGATCCGCAATAACAAAGGCCTTGTGAAGATGATCACCCCTGCCAATATTGTCAGTGGCACCGGCCATTATGTCGATCAGCGTTATCTGCAGGGCAGCCAGGCGCTGGTAAAGATTGGCGAAGATGCGAAGAAAGGACCGCTAATCACCGCCGGGCCGAAGAAGACGCTGGTGGTGCTGGTGGTGGGCGAAACTGCGCGCGCGGAGAACTTCTCCCTCGGCGGCTATGCGCGCGACACCAACCCACAGCTGAAAAAGCAGCAGGTGATTTATTATCCCAACGCCAGCTCCTGCGGCACAGAAACCGCCATTTCGGTGCCGTGCATGTTCTCGAATATGCCGCGCGAGCATTATGACGCGAACCTCGCCCATCATCAGGAAGGCGTGCTGGATGTGCTGGCCCATGCCGGAGTCAGCGTGCTGTGGCGCGAAAACGACGGCGGCTGCAAGGGTGCCTGCGACCGCGTGCCGCATACCGATATGACGCAGTGGCAGCTGCCACAGTACTGCCACGGTGGCTTCTGCCTCGATGACGTCCTGCTGCATCGCTTTGATAACTATGTCGACAGTCTGCACAATGACGGCATCATCGTACTGCACCAGATGGGCAGCCACGGTCCGGCTTACTTTAAGCGCTATCCGGCCGCGTTCCAGCGCTTTACGCCGACCTGCGACAGCAATCAGATTCAGGATTGCGATCACCAG